>NZ_QSBB01000026.1:0-31153 GCF_003465595.1 Collinsella sp. AF05-9 | reverse complement strand
AGACAGAATGATAGCAATCATTCATCCGATCCAAACAAGAAGAATTCACTTATAAATGAGTGAGGAGCATCTGATCGCGAGCACAGTCAACTACTGTGCCGCGGTATGAGATACCCGAATTGCGACATACGAGCGCTATTCATGATATCGATTAATTAATTTTAGCGACACGTGGATATCCCGCGGGCCCGAGAGCGGTCCCGCAAGATACCACGGGCGCACGGCGGATGCCTTGGCACAGGGAGCCGATGAAGGACGCGGCAAGCTGCGATAATCCCCGGCGAGGAGCACACATCCTTCGACCCGGGGGTCTCCGAATGGGCGAACCCATCCACAGCAGTGTGGATATCCCCACCCCGAACACATAGGGGTGGGGAGGACAACCCGGGGAACTGAAACATCTAAGTACCCGGAGGAGAGGAAATCAATCTCGAGACTCCCCGAGTAGCGGCGAGCGAAAGGGGACCGATGGCCAAACCGTCGAGCGGGCGTACCCGGCAGGGGTTCCGCCGGCGGGGTTGCAGGGCCGCGCATCCGGGGGCTGCCGCCCCCGGGCGCAGGTCCGGCTGGGGAGCGGAACGGCATGGGAGGGCCGGCCGCAGCGGGTGACAGCCCCGTACGCGAACCCAGACCGGACGGCGCGACGCGGTCCCTGAGTAGGGCCGGGCACGTGAAACCCGGTCCGAACCTGGGTGGACCACCATCCAAGCCTGAGTACTACCCTGTGACCGATAGCGCACCAGTACCGTGAGGGAAAGGTGAAAAGCACCCCGGGAGGGGAGTGAAACAGTACCTGAAACCGTGCGCCCACGAGCAGTCGGAGCACCCTTGTGGTGTGACGGCGTGCCTTTTGTAGAATGAGCCAGCGAGTCGCTGGCGCGGGGCGAGGTTAACCGAAAGGGAGCCGGAGCGAAAGCGAGCCTTAACAGGGCGACTTGAGTCCCGCGCCGCGGACGCGAAGCCGGGTGAGCTATCCGTGGGCAGGCTGAAGCGGGGGTAAGACCCCGTGGAGGGCCGAACGCACGTCGGTTGAAAACGGCGGCGATGACCTGCGGATAGGGGTGAAAGGCCAATCAAACCCGGAGATATCTCGTTCTCCCCGAAATAGCTTTAGGGCTAGCGTCGCGCGTTCACCGCCGGAGGTAGAGCACCGGATGGACGAGGGGGCTTCGCCGCCTACCGAATCCAACCGAACTCCGAATGCCGGCGGCCCAGAGCGCGGCAGTCAGAGCATGTGGGCTAAGCTGTGTGCTCGAGAGGGAAACAGCCCGGACCGCCCGCTAAGGTCCCCAAGTTCCAGCCGAGTGGCAAAGGATGTGCGTCCGCCCAGACAACCAGGATGTTGGCTTAGAAGCAGCCATCCATTCAAAGAGTGCGTAACAGCTCACTGGTCGAGTGGACATGCGCCGACAATACACGGGGCTAAGCTGGACACCGAAGCGGCGGGATTTTATCTATATAGAATCGGTAGGGGAGCTTCCCATGGGCGGTGAAGCCGCCGGGCGACCGGCGGTGGAGCGCATGGGAGTGAGAATGCTGGCATGAGTAGCGAGAGACGAGAGAGTAACTCGTCCGCCGTGAACCCGAGGTTTCCTGGGCAAGGCTAATCCTCCCAGGGTCAGTCGGGGGCTAAGGCGAGGCCGGGAGGCGTAGCCGACGCGCAGCAGGCAGACATTCCTGCACCGCGCACGCGGCGCTACGACCGACGGGGCGACGGATGGGGGTGGCTCGGCGGGGTTCTGGACGTCCCCGTGATGGAGCGCGGCCCGCGGACCAGGGAAATCCGGTCCGCACGAGGGCGAGGCTCCGGACGAAGCGATCAAGCGAAGCGAGTGAGCCCGAGGTCCCTAGAAAAACCCCTAGGCAGGCGCGTGCGCGCCCGTACCGCAAACCGACACAGGTGGGTGGGTAGAACATACCGAGGCGATCGGGTCAACCATGGTCAAGGAACTCGGCACAATGGCCCCGTAACTTCGGGAGAAGGGGTGCCCGCGCGTACGTGAACGGACTTGCTCCGGGAGCGGAGGCGGGCCGCAGTGGAGAGGCCCAAGCGACTGTTTACCAAAAACACAGGACTCTGCAGAAGCCGCAAGGCGACGTATAGGGTCTGACGCCTGCCCGGTGCCGGAAGGTCACGCGGAGGAGTTAGCGCATCGCGCGAAGCCCCGAAGCCAAGCCCCGGTAAACGGCGGCCGTAACTATAACGGTCCTAAGGTAGCGAAATTCCTTGTCGGGTAAGTTCCGACCTGCACGAAAGGCGCAACGACTTGGGCGCTGTCTCGACCATGGACCCGGTGAAATTGCACTGGTCGTGAAGATGCGACTTACCCGCGGAAGGACGGAAAGACCCCGTGAACCTTCACTGCAGCTTGGCATTGGCCGCTGGTCCCGCGTGTAGAGGATAGGCAGGAGGCACAGATCCGGAGGCGCCAGCCCCCGGGGAGCCGCCCTTGGAATACTGCCCTCGCGCGACCGGCGTCCTAACCCGAGGCCGTCGACCGGCTCGGGGACCGTGCCAGGCGGGCAGTTTGACTGGGGCGGTCGCCTCCTAAAGGGTAACGGAGGCGCGCGAAGGTCCGCTCGGGACGGTCGGCAACCGTCCTTTTGAATGCAAGAGTACAAGCGGGCTTGACTGCGAGGCCCACAAGCCGAGCAGGTGCGAAAGCAGGCTCTAGTGATCCGGCGGCCCCGAGTGGGTGGGCCGTCGCTCAACGGATAAAAGGTACTCCGGGGATAACAGGCTGATCTTGCCCAAGAGTCCACATCGACGGCAAGGTTTGGCACCTCGATGTCGGCTCATCGCATCCTGGGGCTGGAGCAGGTCCCAAGGGTACGGCTGTTCGCCGTTTAAAGCGGTACGCGAGCTGGGTTCAGAACGTCGTGAGACAGTTCGGTCCCTATCCTCCGTGGGCGCAGGAGAATCGATGGAGGCTGCCCCCAGTACGAGAGGACCGGGGTGGACGCACCTCCGGTGAACCGGTTGTCGACCAACGGCACGGCCGGGTAGCCGCGTGCGGCGCGGATAACCGCTGAAGGCATCTAAGCGGGAAGCCGTTCCAGGGATTAGTTCTCCTTCCGGTAAGGGCCCAGGTAGACTACCTGGTCGATAGACGGCAGGTGCAAGGCTGGCGACAGCCTCAGCCGAGCCGCACTAATCGCCCGAGCTCTTCCGGAACCGCACCTCGCGGCCCGCGGGACCTAGCGCTCATGCGCGGTCCGGGCACGAGGATGCCCCCGAGTCACCTCCCCTATGCGCCATGCGGCCCCCAGGGCACGTAGATGAGACCCAGGACACCGTAACGGTGGGCGCCGCCCACCGGTCAGCGGCCAGAGCATGGGGGGCACGCCCGGTCCCGTTCCGAACCCGGAAGCTAAGCCCCATCGCGCCGAGAGTACTGCGGGGTGAGCCCGTGGGAGGCCAGGGCGCCGCTGACCGGTGGACGGCACCGAGCCGTCATTGGACTTAGAAGGGGGAGGCCTCGCGGCCTCCCCCTTTTTTGAGTTTACGGGGCGTGAATGACTCAATTACACCAGACGATCTTGTTGTTTTCGGTATTGAGCCTTTATTTAAAGAAAATAAATCGTATAACAAGGGCAACTGCTATGGCCGCAATGATCATAAGCAGGATTGTCAGCTGATGCTGCTTGCGTCGTTTACTTGACGAAACGAAGATTGATTTTCCCTGTTTTGGAGTCTCGAGATAGCGAGCCGAATGCGTCAAGGTTTGCTTGGGTCGAGGCCCTCTTTGTTGATGAGCGGCGGATGCTTTCATCGGCTCATCACTAACTGCACTGTTTTTAGATAATGGTGCGTCTTTCAGATATACAGGGTCTCCCGAGGCAACGCCCATATGTTTACGTCCCGTTTGGGCTTCTTCGAGCGTTTGATATCGGTTTCTTGTCACATATTTGGGCTCTGGGCCATTGATGGGCTCTTGCGAGATGTGGGGGCGATGGAATCGAATCGGTTGCGGGCTGGATGCTTCGTCCTGCTCCGGCATAAACGTGTTGTCCTGTTTTTGATCGTCCATGATGCCCTTAGCTCGTCATCAATATCGTGTATGCGCCCATTGTAAGCCAGCCGTCTAGTTTTGATGGGATTGCATACATTATTTAAGCCTTCGTGCAAATTCCGTTTATTAGACAAAACCTTAGTCAACCAGACTTAGATATGCTTATATCAATAGACTCAAAAAACTTTATAGTCGATGTATATATAAGAAGCGGCTGGGCATATATAACAGCGTCAAAAGAAGTCCCAGTCACCTAGAAGATGACTCGGCAGTCCTTAAAAGGAGTGGTAAACATGGCAAGCATGGTTCCTTATCGTTCGGTTTTTGGCGTTCGTCCTTCTGCTAGCTCGCTGTTCGATTTGTTTGATGATATGACCGATCTTGCAAACAACTCGATTGCTTCCAAGGCGTTCCCCGTTGATGTCGAGGACAAGGGCGATGGTTATGAGGTCAAGGCCTATCTGACCGGCGTCGCTAAGGATGATATCGACGTTGAGCTTAACGAGGGTCGCCTGTCGATTAGCGTGAACGTTGTGGAGGACGAGGAGAACGAGGGCAAGAACTTCCTGCAGAAGGAGTTTAGCTCGTACAGCGCGACGCGCGGCGTGTATCTGAAGGACGCTTCGAGCGAGGGCCTTTCGGCTAAGTATGCTGACGGCATCCTGACCGTTACGGTTCCCAAGATTGTCGAGAAGAAGAACGTTACGAAGATCTCCATCGACTAACGATGGCTCTGCTTCAACCGAGAGTATGAGTTAAGGGGGGCTGGGAAGTGATTCCCAGCCCCCCCTTGTTGTCTTGAGGGGCTATTGAATGGTTGTCGGTTGATACTGGCTTGCAGGGCGTATCGAGAGCTTCCGTGGCCCTTGAAGACGGGTGGCAGAACTGCCGAGTTCATCATCGAGACTTGCATCAAGCGCGTTGGCATAGCTTTTGACGGTAAGGCTTGGACGATTATTGTCCTGGCTGATATGCATGGCGATGAGCTGTTCGGTGCGATCGGTAACAAGTTCGCGCGCGGCTTCGGCGGCCTGGTTGTTGGAGAGGTGCCCCTTTGTGGACAGGATGCGCTCCTGAAGAAAGCGGGGGTACGCTCCTTCGCGCAACATAGTTACATCGTGGTTACTTTCGAGCGCGAGAACTCGACAGTCTTTGAGGATGCCTATGGCCTTGCTCGATAACTCTCCGGTGTCGGTGGCAAACCCAATGGAATCATCGAGAGCATTAAATCGATAGCCGACAGGATTGATGACATCGTGCGATGTTGAGTAGGTTTGCACGTGGATGCCGGCAATGGGGAGCGTGTCGCCGGGGTCAAATTCCTCTACGGGCAGGTGCGCGAGGTTTTCTTTGCATGAAAGGGTGTCCCTGCTGGCAAAGAGGGGACCATGCCAGTGCTTGCACCATACATCGAGCCCCTTGATATGGTCACCATGCTCATGGGTGATTACAAGAGAGGCGACGTCGTCTGCCGAGAGGCCAAGCTCCGCCATGCGTTTAAGTGTCTCGCGGCGGGACAGGCCGTTGTCGATCATGATGAGCCCCTGAGGCCCCTCGACGAGTGCGCAGTTGCCTTTTGAGCCGCTGCCGAGGATATGAAGGTGCAGGCGAGACATAAGATTCCAAAGGATACAATGAGTGCGGACGAATAGAGGAGGAAGCGAATGCCAACGGTATCTCAGCACTATGGACATCATGCCGCGCCGAGGACGGATAAGAGCGCCCTGGCAACGCGGCGGGCCGCTGCCCCCGTAGTGCTCATGGTATCAGGCGGTGCGGACTCGACGGCGCTGCTCCTTATGGCTTGCACATCAAAGCTGGATATCCAGGACGGGCGCGGCGTCGCTCCCATTGCGCGCGAGCGATTGCACGTGCTGCATGTAAACCATCATCTGCGCGGGGAGGCATCCGATGGCGACGAGGCCTTTGTACGTGACCTGTGCGCGCAATACGGCTTGCCGCTGTGTGTTGAGCATGCCTATTTTGATGACGAATCGGGCAATATCGAGGCTGCGGCTCGCGAGGTGCGCTATGCCGCGGCACGGAGATATGTTCGCGAACTTTGTGCTGAATCGGGCGCACCGCGGACGGCGGCTCGTATCTGTACCGCGCATACTTCGTCGGACCGCGCGGAAACATTTTTGATGAATGCCATTAAAGGGTCGGGTCCCGCGGGTCTATCGAGCATTCCGCGCCGTCGGAACATTGTGGTTCGCCCCTTGCTCGACCTCACGCACGATGAGCTCGTGAGCTATCTGCAGGTGCACGGTCAGCCATGGCGGGAAGATGAAAGCAACGAGGACGTTTCGTACCTGCGCAACTATGTACGCCATCGGGTGATGCCGGTGGTGGCACGGCGCAACGCGAGCGTCTGTAAGACGATTGGCGCCGCTTGCGAAATTCTGGGCGACGAAGACGCCTTTCTTTCCCAGCTTTCGGCACAGGCGTTTCGAAGCTGCCTGCGCAAGGAAGCGGCGGGCGCACTGGTGCTCGATGCGCGCCGTCTTGCCGCCGCTGAGGTTGTGATTGCACGGCGTATCGTGCGGTTGGCGATTAAGCGCATCGATCCCGACGCGCGACCGGAGATGCGGCACGTGGAGCGCGTGCTCGCCTGCGTCGCTGCGGGCTCGGGCTCGGTTACGCTTCCTGCGGGAATTGATGCCCGTGTGGAGTTTGGCATGCTGGCGTTCAAGGCCCCGGCGGCGCGCGAGGGTTTAGTGGCCGATTGGATCTCCGTTCCCGGTTGTCTGCCGCTGGGGGCGGGGCATATGCTGACAGCGGAGCCGATGGCTGTGGAGCCGGGGTGCGATATCGTGCACCGTGCCCGCGAGCTTGCTGCTGCCGGAAAGGTTGCGGCCTTGGTGGATGCGGCGGCCCTGGGGTTTGCCGACCGCGATGGCGAGCGGATGTTAGCCGGCTCGCGCGGGGAGATCCCCACCGAGGCACGATCGGCGCGCCTGTGGGTGGATAGCCCTGTGCCGGGAGACGTGATGTGCCCGTTGGGGATGAACGGCCGAAGCAAGAAAGTGTCAGACCTGTTAAACGAGGCGCGCATTCCTGTTTCAGACCGCTCTGGCGTACCCGTGGTAAGAACGGCTCCGGGAGGTGCCGTAGTATGGGTCGCGGGCGTTCGCGCGGACGAGCGTTTTAAGTGCACGGCGGCGACGCGCGTGGCCTATCTGCTTCGCGTGGTCGATGCGGAATAGCGCTTCGCGCCAGCTATTCTGTGCGACGTTGACGGTATTCCCGCGCTGATGGCGCACGTGCTGGTAAATATACCCCGTGCGCTGCTAGAATGTGTAGTTCGCGTCCATGCGGCGGTGCGTGGGCGATAAGCACAAGAAAGGGTTGTCATGGCTTCTCAACATCCGGATATCGAGAAGGTTCTGTTTACGCAGGAGGATATCGACGGTATCGTCTCTCGCCTAGGCGAGCAGATTACTCGCGACTACGCGGGTAAGGATCTGGTGCTGATTGCGGTCCTGCGCGGCGCCGTGGTCTTTATGGGCGACCTGATGCGCAAGATCGAGCTGCCGACCAACATCGATTTCATGGCTGTTTCGAGCTATGGCGACGGTGTGAAGTCCTCGGGCATCGTGCGTATCATTAAGGACCTGGATATCGACATCCGCGGTCGCGACGTGCTGATCGTCGAGGACATTCTGGACTCGGGCCTGACGCTCAAGTATCTGATGAAGAACCTCGAGAGCCGCAAGCCCGCCTCGCTGGAGGTTGCCGCCTTCCTGTGGAAGGACGTTGAGGACCGTACCTCGGCCGTCACGCCCAAGTATGTTGGAACCCATTGCCCCGATGCCTTTGTGGTGGGCTACGGCCTCGACTATGCCGAGCGCTATCGTAACCTTCCGTATCTGGGCATTTTGAAACCGGAGGTTTATTCGTAAGATGCCCGACGACCGTAACGATAACAATTCTCAGACTCCCCGGGAGCCTAAGATCCCGGGGATGCCCGGAGGCAAGAAGCCCACGCGTACGGGCTGGCTGTATTTTATTTTGGCTTGCGCGCTTCTGGGCTACGCCTTCTTTAACATGGGCTCCGGCTTTGCCAATTCCAGCAATACCGTAAAGCTCGCGACGAGCGAGATGGTCAACGCCATTAAGCAGGATCGCGTCGAAGATTTGACCTATACGGTTCAAGACGGAAGCGTGGCGGGTCATTACTGGAAGACGAAAAAGGACAAGGGCGACACGAGCGAGCTCAAGAGCTTCTCCTCGACCTATGTCGGCTCCGATTCGCTTGCCGAGCTTATGGCGGAGCACCCCGATACCAAGTACATCGTCAACACCAATGACCCCGATTTTTGGGGCGACTTGGCGATGAGTGTGCTGCCGACGATCGCCCTGATTGCCATCATGTTCTACTTTATGCGCCAGATGATGGGTGCCAACAACAGGAACATGCAGTTTGGCAAGACCAACGCCAAGACCAACGAGGCCACGCGCCCCAAGGTTAAGTTCGAGGACGTTGCCGGCGTGGACGAGGCAGTCGAGGAGCTCGAGGAGATCCGTGACTTTTTGAGCGATCCGGATCGCTATCGCAAGCTGGGCGCCAAGATCCCGCGTGGCGTGTTGCTGGTGGGCCCTCCGGGCACCGGTAAAACGCTGCTGGCCAAGGCCGTTGCCGGCGAGGCGGGCGTGCCGTTCTTTAGCATCTCGGGTTCTGACTTTGTCGAGATGTTCGTGGGTGTCGGCGCCAGCCGCGTGCGTGACCTCTTTAAGGAGGCCAAGTCCCAGGCCCCGTCGATCATCTTCATCGATGAGATTGATGCCGTGGGACGTCAGCGCGGAGCCGGTCTGGGCGGCGGTCACGACGAGCGCGAGCAGACGCTCAACCAGCTGCTGGTCGAGATGGACGGTTTTGAGGAGAGCGAGTCGGTCATCCTGATCGCTGCCACCAACCGCCCCGACATTCTGGATCCGGCACTGCTGCGTCCCGGCCGTTTTGACCGTCAGGTCACGGTCGACCGTCCGGACGTAAAGGGCCGCGAGCAGATCTTGCGCGTGCATGCCGAGAACAAGCCGATGGACGAGGACGTGAAGTTCGAGAAGCTCGCCCAGATGACCGTTGGCTTTACTGGTGCCGATTTGGCGAACCTGCTCAACGAGTCTGCGTTGCTGGCCGCTCGCCGTCATCGTTCCGTGATCTCGATGGACGAGGTCGAGGAGTCGATGGAGCGCGTGATTGCCGGACCGCAACGCAAGGGTCGCGTGATGACCGAGGCCGAGCGCACCACGATTGCCTACCATGAGAGCGGTCACGCTTTGGTGGGCCACATCCTGGAGCACTCCGATCCGGTCCACAAGATCTCGATCGTCAGCCGCGGTCAGGCCCTGGGCTACACACTGCAGCTTCCGCAGGAGGATCACTTCCTCAAGACCAAGAACGAGATGCTCGACGAGCTCGCCGTGTTCTTGGGCGGTCGCGTTGCCGAGGAGCTCATGTGCGACGACATCACGTCGGGCGCGAGCAACGATCTGGAGCGCGCGACCAAGATGGCGCGCGAGATGGTCACGCGCCTGGGCATGAGCGAGGAACTGGGTACGCAAGTGTTTGGTGAGGCGCAGCATCAGGTATTCCTTGGTCGCGATTACGCCGATCACCAGGATTACTCCGAGGAGACGGCGCGCCGCATCGATATCGAGGTTCAGCGCATTATGCGTGAGGCCCATCGTCGTGCGGTCGAGATCCTGGACGCCCGTCGCGATCAGCTCGATCTGATGGCGAAGGTGCTGCTTGAGCGCGAGACTGTCGAGGGCGATGCCGTGAATGCCCTGCTCGATAACGAGTGGGACGCCTACCTTGAGCGCGAGGGCGATATCCTGGCGGCCAAGGAGGAGCGCAATGCCAAGGCGGCTGGCATGCCGACCAAGAAGCGTGCGCCTCGTATGAGCGAGGAGGAGCTGGCGGCTGATGCCGCGGCCTTTGCGCAGGCGGCCATGCAGGAGGATGCCGAAGCCGCATCCGATGATGCTGATGATGACCATGCCGTCGTCGATGCCGACGCCGACAAATAGCCTTTGTGGCGAAAGTCTCCGCGGGGAAACCTGCGGAGGCTTTTTCTTTTGAGCGATATGGGGCCGTCTGTTGATTGGGGACAGACTTAAATGAGCGTTTTCACGCATTTAAGTCTGTCCCCAATCAACATTGCTGCGGCACTTTGCTCAGCTAAAGCGTACAATAGCGCCTATGCGAAAGGGGAACAGATGATCAACGAAACTATGTATGCTCGCGGTGCGGAAAGCTCCATCATCCGTGAGATCTTTGGCTATGGCCTTGAGCGCAAGGCACAGATCGGTGCAGAGAACGTATTCGACTTCTCGCTGGGCAACCCGAGTGTTCCGGCGCCCGCTACTGTGGCTGAGTCCATTAAGAAGGCCTTGGAGCTGCCGAGTGACCAGCTGCACGGCTACACCCCCGCTCCGGGTCTGCCGCAATGTCGAGCAGCCGTCGCCGAATCGCTCAACCGCCGCTTTGGAACGAACTATGAGGGCAAAGACGTCTTTATGACGGTGGGTGCGGCGGCTTCGCTCACCTGCACGCTCAACGCCGTTACGAACCCGGGCGACGAGGTTATTGTTATCGCCCCATACTTTCCGGAGTATCGTGTGTGGATTGAGAAGGCCGGCTGTACGTGTGTCGAGGCGCTCGCCGATGAAGATACGTTCCAGCTGAGCGTGGATAACGTGCTCAAGGCGATTACCGATAAGACCGCTGCCGTCATTATCGACTCACCCAACAACCCGACCGGTGCCGTATATACACGCGACACGCTGACGCGACTGGCCAATGTTCTGCGCGAGGCCAACGCTCAGCGCGATTCCGAGAATCCGATTATGCTCATCTCTGATGAGCCGTATCGCGAGATTGTCTATGGCGCCGAGGTGCCTTGGGTGCCTTCGATCTACGAGCACACCATCGTGTGCTACTCGTATTCCAAGTCGCTTTCGCTACCGGGCGAGCGCGTCGGGTGGATCCTGGTTCCCAATACGAATCCTCAGGCAGCTCGTCTAATGCCCGCCGTTGCCGGTGCCGCCCGTACGCTGGGCTTCGTGTGTGCACCGGCCCTCTTCCAGCGTGTAATCATCGACTGCATTGATGAACCGAGCGATGTCGAGGCCTATGCGCGCAACCGCACCGCGCTTACCGATGCACTAGCGGAGTACGGCTACACCTATGTTGAGCCGGATGGCGCGTTCTACCTATGGGTGAAAGCGCTGGAGTCCGATGCGAATGCGTTCTGTGAGCGCGCGAAGAAGTATGAGCTGCTCGCGGTGCCTTCGGATAGCTTTGGCATGCCGGGCTGGTTCCGCCTGGGCTACTGCGTGAGCTATGAGACAATCGTCAACTCGCTGCCTGCCTGGAAGCAGCTGGCCGACGAATATCGTCGAAAGTAAAGCGCTCTGCTTACAATGTTTTACGTGAAACGGGGTTTGGTTTTAAGCCAGACCCCGTTGTCTATGCCGTTGTGTGATTGGGATGAAGCAGTTTTACGACTGCCGAAAGCTATGCGTACAATGAATATACGCGACGGCCATACTGGACAAGGAGACCCGATGCCCTACCTTCTTTCTTGTGATATTCATACTCATACGATGTTCTCTGCGCATGCGTACTCAACCATCGAGGAGAACATCTATTGGGCGGCGGAACGCGGCCTTCAGGTGCTCGGTTCCGCCGATCATTTAAGCTCGATGGTTACGCCTTGTCCCAATGACCTGCGCAGTTTCCAATTCTTTATTAACCAGGATATCTGGCCGCGCATTTGGAGCGGCGTGCTGGTGCTGCGTGGTGCCGAGGCTGATATCGTTTCGCTGGACGGCAGCTTGTTTGGCGAAGACATTCCCGTTTCGCTCGATATCGCCGGCGATTCGTATAGTCGTGAGCATTCGCTGTTCGATTTGGTGACGCGTAATTTGGATTATTTGGTGGCAAGCGTGCATAACCCGCAGTTTGCCGAAGGCGCGACGCTCGCCCAAACGACCCAGATGTACATCAATGCCCTGGAGCACCCCAAGGTGTTCATGCTTGGGCATGCGGGGCGCTCGGGCGTGCCGTTCGATATCGACGAGGTGCTGTTGGCGGCTAAGGCCAAGCACAAGATTATCGAGATCAACAACCATAGTCTTGAACACGGTGTTGACACTGAGCATTGGGCCGTATGCCGCAAGATCGCTGAGCGCTGCGCCGAGCTGGGCGTGGGCATTGGCGTTTCGACCGATGCGCACATTGGCATGGCCATTGGTAAGCTCGATTACGCTCGCAAGATGCTCGACGAGATTCACTTCCCGTTGGATCTGATCGTGACGCGCGATCGCGAGACGCTGCTGCGCGAGATGGCGGCAGCCGGCGTGTGCGACCTGCGCAAGGGGATGTAGCGGAATTAATAAACCAAGAAAGGGGGCGGCCCAGACGGGTCGCCCCCTTTCTTGTCCCAAAAATCTACTGAGGTTGGTTAGCGGCGTTCGAGGACCGCTACGGTTTCGGTGTGGTCGGTATGGGGGAACATGTCGACGGGCGTGATCTTGAGCAGGCGATAGCCTCCGTCGAAGAGCTGATGCAGGTCGCGCTCTTGGGTCACGGGGTTGCAGCTGATATAGGTGATGCGGCGCGGCTTAAGTGCGCAGGCAGCTTCGAGGAACTCGGGGGTGGAGCCGGCGCGCGGCGGATCGATGGAAAGGACATCGATCCGCTCGTTGTTGTCGGCGGCATCTAGGATGTAATCGGTGGCATCGTCGGCCATAAACCATGCGTTGCGAGTAAGGCCGTTGAGCTCGGCGTTGCGACGTGCGTCAGCGATGCCGGCGTGGTTGCGCTCCACGCCAAGCAGCATAATGCCGATGCCCTTGTCCTGGGCGGCTTTGGCTGCGCACAGGCCGATGGTACCGCTGCCACAGTAGGCATCCATGAGCACATCGCCCTGGTGCAAATCCATGCCGTCGATAGCGAGCTGATAGAGCAGCTCGGTCTGTTGCGGGTTGGTCTGATAAAACGCGGTAGGGGAGATATCGAATTCGCAACCGAGCAGCTGGTCGCGCATGCACTCGGCGCCATATACAATGCGGGTTTCCTCGCCGAGGATGGCGTTGCCGGGACGTCCGTTGATGTTTTGGGCGACGGTGACGATGTGCGGATTGAGTGCGGCGACAGCCTCAAAGAACTCCTGCGCATGCGGCAAGTCGCGCTGAGCGGTCACGAGCGTGACCATGACCTGGTCGGTACGCCAGCCGCAGCGGACGACGGCATAGCGAAGCAAACCAAGATGCTTGTCCTCATTAAAGGCGGGAATATGCAGCCGCTCAGCTTCGCGTGCGATGCCGTTGAGAATCTGACGGGCGCCCGGTGCCTCGACGGGGCATTCGGGTACGGCAACGATCTTGTGCGTGCCGCGCTCAAAGAAACCGCAACGGACAGCGCCCTCTCTGCCGGGGGCAAAGGGAGTGGCGGCCTTATGGCGAAACCCGCGCGGCGCAGGATATTTGCCCGGGTCGCCCAGGGTGACGCCCATACCGCGAATGGGGTCGACGCTAATACCCTCGCGCTCGCAAAGAGCAGCAAAAAGCTCCTCCATAACAGCCTGCTTAGCTGCCAACTGCTTTTTATAAGGACGATTGAGCGCCGTGCACCCCCCGCAAGCTTTCATGATCGGACAGGGAGACTTGGGATCCACAGCCTTACGCGCAGACGAAACCTGATCTATATGCGAGCGCTTGGAGCGAGTCTGAGATGCCTTGTCCTCGCTCCGACGAGAGCCGGGACGCTTGGCCTTAGCCTTGCCTTTGGCTGACTTGCCCTTCGCATCCTGAGACGACTTGGATTTCTTAGAAGATTTTTTCTCCTCCGACCCCTCAGCCGCCTCGATCAAAGCACGACGAGCCCTACGCTCCGCACGAGATTCTGCCATCAATAACTCCACTAATTCATGAATTAAAGCTGCAAGTATTGTACCGTGCCAAGCCAGCAGACGATATACAAGCGGTTTATTCGTGTCAGTGATAAGCCCAACGACGGTTGCCCGCCGCGTGAGGGGTGTGGGGGTTAAGTTTATCGCGAGTTCCGCACGAACAAGAGGCCACTTAATGTGGCCTCCGTCGTGAGCAGGACTGTAGAGCAGGAAACTTAACCCCCACACCCCTCACGCGGCGGGCAAACTCGCCTTGTGCTCTATCACGCTAAAGTGTATGATTCTGAACGTTACATGACTCACTTTACCTAACTAAAGTGTCATCAAGGGGGAATACCATGAACACCGATATGTCTCGTCGTCAGTTTGTTGGTCTAGCCGGCTCGCTCGCCACGGTGCTTGGCCTTGGTCTTGTCGGTTGCGGCGGTGGCGCCGGCAAGGGCTCCGCCGCTGGCTCTGCCGCGGCCAAGGATGTGAAGGGCGCTGCGGAGTCCAAGAAGCTCGTGGTGGGCTTTGATAAGTCCTATCCTCCGTATGGTTTTGTGGGCGACGATGGCGAGTACACCGGCTTTGATCTCGATTTGGCCAAGGCTGTTGCCGATAAGCAGGGCTGGGAGGTCAAATACGAGGCCATCGACTGGGATGCCAAGGATACGCTGCTCAACTCGGGCGCCATCAACTGTATCTGGAACGGCTTTACCATGGAGGGCCGCGAGGACGACTACACGTTCTCCGAGCCGTACATGCTCAACGAGCAGGTGCTGGTGGTAAAGAAGGATGCAGGCATCAAGAGCTGGGACGATCTTGCCGGCAAGACCGTGATTACCCAGACTGATTCCGCTGCACAGGATGTGCTCGAGGGCGACCAGAAGGATTTGGCCGCGACGTTTGCCACGCTCGATACCATCGGTGAGTACAACACGGCGTTTATGCAGCTCGAGAGTGGTGCAGTCGATGCCGTCGCCTGTGACCTCTCGATTGCCCAGTATCAGCTTGCCGCCAAGCCCGATGCCTATACACAGCTTGATGAGCCGCTGTCCAGCGAGCACTACGCCGTCGGCTTTAAGAAGGGCGACACCAAGTCGGCCGATGCCGTGACCGAGTCGCTCAAGGCACTCTATGAGGACGGCACGGTCAAGGACCTGTGCAACAAGTATGCGAGCTATGGTCTGTCCTTCGACAACTGGGTTTTGAAATAGCGGCTTTCCCAGGCACTCGATTTTGCCGTTCAAACCGTCGCTTGCGTACATTTAGTACGCGGCGCTCCTCTTTCACGGCAAACTCGGGCACCTGGAAAACCCGCTTTGACATTGGGTTCGCTGTTCTGTTGCTGTGAAAGAGAGCTTAGGTTGTCTATTCAAGTCATGATGCAGATGCTTGGCCAGGGATTCTTGGTCAGTTTGCAGCTGTTTGTGCTGACGCTGCTCGGGTCGATTCCCCTGGGAATTCCCGTGGCGTTTATGCGCATGAGCAAGGTCGCGCCGCTGCGCTGGATTGCGCGCATCTACATTTCGGTCATGCGCGGTACGCCGCTCATGCTGCAGATGTTTGCCATCTACTTTGCCCCGTATTACGTGTTCGGCATCTCGCTCACGCCCGATTCCAAATGGACGGCGTGCGTTGTGGCGTTCATCATCAACTACGCCGGCTACTTTGCCGAGATCTATCGCTCGGGCTTGCAGTCGATTCCGCGCGGTCAATATGAGGCCGCCGAGGTGCTGGGCTATTCGCGCACGCAGACGTTTCTGTATATCGTGATGCCGCAGGTCGCCAAGCGTATTCTGCCGGCGATGGGCAACGAGATCATCACGCTGGTCAAGGACACGTCGCTGGCGTTTGCCATTGGCGTGGGTGAGATGTTCTCGACCGCCAAGGCGCTGGTTGCCTCGCAGGTGAGCATGGTGCCGTTTGCGATTGCGGCGCTGATCTACTGGGTCTTTAACTTTGTGGTCGAGATGCTGCTGGGCGCCGCCGGGAAAAAAATTGGATTACTACCATGATTAATTCGGTAATGAATATAGCGAACGCGCGCAAGGCGTTTGGCGGCAATAAGGTGCTCAAGGATATCTCACTCGAGGTAAAGCGTGGCGAGGTTGTGGCGATTATCGGGCCTTCGGGTGGCGGTAAGTCCACGCTGCTGCGCTGCGCCACGCTGCTCGAGACGCTCGACGGTGGCTCGCTTTCGTTTGGCGACCTTGCCGTCGCGACGGATGCGGGTTCGGGCGCGGTGTACGCAAAGGGCGATGTGCCTAAACAGGCGCGCTCGCGGTTTGGTCTGGTGTTTCAGAACTACAATCTGTTCCCGCACTATACGGTGATGAAAAACATCACCGACGCTCCGGTTCGCGTACTCAAGCGTCCGCGCGAGCAGGCCGAAGCGCGTGCGCGTGAGTTGATCGCGCAGATGGGGCTTACGGGCAACGAGAACAAGGTGCCATGTGAGCTTTCGGGTGGTCAGCAACAGCGTGTGAGTATCGCCCGCGCCTTGGCGCTCGACCCGGAGATCTTGTTCTTTGACGAGCCGACTTCGGCGCTCGATCCCGAGCTAACGGCCGAGGTGCTGCGTGTCATTAAAGACCTTGCCGCGCAGAATATGACGATGGTGATCGTGACCCACGCAATGCAATTTGCGCGCGATGTTGCCGACCGCGTGGTCTTTATGGACGGCGGTCGCATTGTCGAGGAGGGTCCTGCCGAGCAGGTTATCGATCACCCGCGTGAGCAACGTACCCGTGAGTTCTTGAGCCGTATCGAGGGCTAGGCTCAGCTATATATTGAGAAAAAGCCGCCGCAGGTCTTATGGTCTGCGGCGGCTTTTATTTGTATCGATGGGGTTTAATAATCGCCTCGCATGCGCTCTTCTTCCTCTCGCCGCCTGTATTCATACGTGCGCCGAAAGGTATGCATGGACGGTCGCCCGTGAGGGTAGGGTGGTGGCATAGGACATTTGGAGGGTGAGTCGGCTCGGCTGCCGACCATGCTGCTCCCGGGATGGCACCGACCGCGAACTCTCCCCGTTGGCGTCGCGCATTGCGCGCGGCCCTGCAAGGAGGTCATCATGGGTGCTCCCAAGACCGGTAACGTAAGGAACGTGGTGCTCGTAGGCCAAGGCGGGGTGGGCAAGACCTCACTCGCCGAGGCCATGCTCCACCTTTCTGGCAAGACCGCCCGCCTGGGCGGCCACGACGGCACCAAGCCCACGCTCGACTATGACCCCGAGGAGGTCAAGCGTGCATTTTCCATCTCGACGACCATTGCGCCGATCGACTGGAAGGGCGCGCGCATCAATGTGCTCGATGCCCCGTGCTATCCCGATTTTATCGGCGACGCCTTTGCCGCGATGAGCGTCTGCGAGACGGCTCTGTTTGTGGTCGATGCCGAGGCCGGCCCACAGCCTACGACGGTTAAGCTCTGGTATGCCGCCGAGGACCTGCGTCTGGCGCGTGCGGTGTTCGTAAACCGCCTGTCGCGCTCTGAGGCCAGCTTTGCGACCACGATGAATCTGCTGCAGGAGCGCTTTGGTATGCGCCTGGGCGCCGTGACCCTTCCCTGGGGCGAGGGCGAGGACTTCGACGGCATCATCGATCTGGTGCGCATGAAGGCACGCCATTGCAACGGCACTGAAGCCGTTGAGTCGGAGATTCCCGAGGAGTATCGCGCCCAGGCCGAGGAGGCCCATGACCATCTGTGCGAGCTGGTGGCCGAGGCTGACGACGAGCTGATGATGAAGTACTTGGAAGGCGAGGAGACGCTGACGCAGGAGGAGCTTGAAGGCCTACTGTCGAAGGCGATCGCTGAGCGCATCTTTGTGCCGGTCTTTGCGGGCGATTGCATTAAGGAGCAGGGTGTCAACTCGCTGATGGACGACATCGCGACATACTTCCCAGCGCCGACCGACTACGGCGAGATGCCGCTCATCGACGGTGATTCGATTAAGATCTCGAGTGACGATGACCGCCCGGTGGCGTTTGTGTTTAAGACACTGGCCGATCCGCAGCAGGGTCGCATCAGCTTTATCAAGGTGCTGACGGGCACGCTTGAGCCGGGCCTTGAGCTGATCAACGCGCGTACCCGCAAGAGCGATCGTCTGGCTCACCTGTATGTGATGTGCGGCCGCGACATGACCGAGGTCGGTCACGCCTATGCCGGCGACATTATCGTGGCGCCCAAGTTGGCGGCAGAGACGGGTGACACGCTCTCCATTACCGGTAAGGTCGAGGCGGCGGCGTTTAAGTTCCCCAACTCGCAGTACCGCATTGCCATCGAGGCCGAGAACCGCGGCGACGAAGAGAAGCTCTACACGTTTATCGAGAAGGCGTGCAAGGCCGATCCGACCATGAGCATCGATCGTGACGAGGAGACGGGCCAGACTATCATCTCCGCCGTGGGTGAGGCGCAGGTTTCGGTGCTGCTCAACCGTTTGGAGGATCGCACCAAGGTCGTGGCCAAAAGCGTGCCGATCCGCATTCCGTATCGCGAGACCATCCGCCGCACGGCGAGTGCCCAGGGCCGCCACAAGAAACAGACTGGCGGTGCCGGTCAGTATGGCGACTGCTGGCTGCGCGTTGAGCCGCTCATCGGGCCCGACGGCACGAGCGATGGCTATGAGTTTGTGGACGAGGTCGTGGGCGGCCGTATTCCGCGCTCGCTGATTCCCGCAGTGGACAAGGGCATCCAGGAGACCATGAAGGACGGCATCATTGCCGGCTACCCGCTCACGGGCATTCGCGTGGCTGTGTATGACGGTTCGTATCACAGCGTCGACTCCAACGAGATGGCGTTCCGCGCGGCGGCTCGCATCGGCCTGCGCAAGGCGTGCGCCGATGCCGACCCGGTGGTGCTGGAGCCCATCGAGGAAATCACGGTGACGATCCCCGAGAGCTACGCCGGCGCCGTGATGGGCGACATCTCGGCCTCGCGCGGTCGCGTGACGGGTATGGAGACCGATGAGCGCGGCGATACCGTGGTCATCGCCCAGGCACCTCTCGCCGAGCTGACGGATTACTCGACGCGTCTGCGCTCTATCACGCGCGGCACGGGCGACTTTACCATGAAGCCTGCGGGCTATGAGCAGGTGCCTTATGACGTTCAGGCCAAGCTGGTCGAGCGCTATGAGGAGGGTCGCGCCAAGTAGCGTGTTGCTTTGCCCGTAAGATACATGCCGACGCAAGGGCCGCTCTGGGTAATCCGGGGCGGCCCTTTTTGATCCCTGGGGGGCGGAGGAAAACGGATCATTTTAGGTTTTGGGGCAGCTTGGTCGGGCCTAGTCCCCCGAGGCCTGATTGCGGCCGGTGGCGTAGTCGATCTGCACATGCGGCTGCAGGTTGTAGCAATATACGTGGAAGCACAGCGTCTTGCCGTGGTCCTCGACCGACTGTGCCTCCAGGCGCACACCGCGGCAGACGAGCTCCTCTTCGTTGTACATGGGCGTGACGCGGTAGAGCACGTGGTTGCCCGTGTCGCGGATGTAGCCGAGAATCTGTTCTTCAAACGGCAGCATGCCCGTCTCGTTGAGATAGCGCGTACCGGTGAGGAGATTCTTGCGGTTGGCGTTTTCGCCGCAGAGCGACCAGGCGATAAGGTGGCAGCGGTTGTAGAGGCTCTGGCCCGGAATAAAGTCGTAGCGCTGCTGGCGCCATCCGGCGGGGTGGATGCGCGAGATATCGCCGCGCTTGCCTTGACCGAGCGATTCGGGGCCCACGCAGGCGAGCGCTTTGCGGGTGCGGCCCAGGCTGTCGAGCTTGGAGAACTTCTTAAAGCAGCCCTCTTCTGTAGCGCGCTCGTATTCATCGAGTGTGAATGACGGCGTGCCGAGCGGGTGGGTGCTATCGGCGCGCAGGGCAACATAGGGGTTACCCGCGTAGTCGGGAATACTGCTGAGATATACGCCGCGGGCGCGGTCGAGATCGGGGTTTTCGACCTCGTCGATGGGGGTGGCAGCGCTGTCCGCGGAAGCGTCGTCACCGGTGTCGGGTGCGGCGGAATCGGAGCCATCGCCAGAGTCTTGGCTATTTTGAGAGTCCGAGGAGCTCGCTGTTCCTGATTCGAGCCGGGCAACCAGGTCTGCCTCGTCGTCGGTGCGGCTGGGACTCTCGTTTTGTTTTTCGGCCAGGGCTGCCGCCTGCTCATCGCTTTGCGGCGACAACAGCTTGGGCGCTCCGTCGAGCGACCCTGTGAACAGCGCAAACCCCAGCACCACGGCGGTGCCGATGGAAAGTACTTGCTTGTAAGCGGACTTGCGCGACATGGAGGCTCCTGGATGGACGGTTGGGAATCTACCAGTCTAGCAGGAGCCGACAGGGGCCGTTCTGTCGAACAAATACTTAAGATTTGGGACAAACGCTACGGATTCATTTGCCTCATATTTGACGTATGGCTAGATCGAGGTGGAGTCGAGCCAGTTGAGCTTACACTCGAGAATGCGCTGCTCGCCGGGTTCGCTGCTGCCGTCAAGTAGGGCGAGCAGCATCTCGGCTGCTTCGCGACCTTCCTGGTCGACAGGCTCGATGATGGTGGAGACGGTCGGCGTGGTGAGGTTGGTCCAGTCTTCGCAGTTGAGTCCCAAAAGGCCGATTTGCTGCGGAAGCAGATGGGCCATGGGCTGGAGTGCCTTGTAGACACGGGGGAGTGCCCACTGATTTTGCACGAAGATAAGGGTTCGCTTGGCGGGGTTGAGCTTGTATTTAAAGTATTCGGTGAGCTCGCTGATTGACGGCTTGTTGTGATCGATGGGGATGGCTTTGTAGAGTTGCCCATTCGCGGCCAATGCCTCGGCATATCCCTGAAAACGTTCCATGCGGGTGCGCATTTCGGTCATATTGGCAGCAATGGAGAAAAAGTCCTCGTAGCCGGCATCGAGAAGCGCCTGCGTGGCATTGTACACGCCGTCGTAGAGGTTGGTTTTGATCCAGCTGGTGCCTGGGCTGTAGATGGCCGCGTCAAAAAAGACGACGGGCTTGCCGGCGCGCTTGATGCGGTCGTGGACGGCCTTGAAATTTGCCGTGGGCTGGATGATAAAACCATCGACGCCCAGCGAGAGCATTTTGTCGACATACATGAGCTCGGTCTCGGGGTTAAAGTTGCTCGTGCAAACGACCGTCTGGTAGCCCGCGGGGAGCATGACTTGTTCCATGCCGTTGAGGACGAGGCCCGCCCACTTGTTGGTGTTATCCAAAATGATGATGGCGATGACGTGGGTCTGCTTGCCGGTGAGCGTTTGCGCTTGGGCGTTGGGAACGTATCCGAGTTCCTTGATGACGCGCGCAATCTTTGCCTGCGTCTTCTCGCTAAGCTTTTCTCGTTTGTCGTTGAGGTAATACGAGACGCTTGCCGTCGAGGTTCCCGCCTCTCGAGCGACGTCTGCGATCGTAACGCGCTGTTTTGCCACAGCGACTCCTTCCGACAGATGAGCATTTTCCAACATGATGACTTTGAGTCTTGGTGAGGGATGCGCTTCGGTGAGCGACCTTTTCCTTTCATATGAGTATGCAACAAATGCGGTATACGGGTGGGGTCGAAATTTGTGACCGGCATGCGCATCTGCCGTCTACCGAGAAAATCAAATACTTCTTGACTTTTGAAATCGAGGGTAAAACCGCAGGATTCATTTTTGGTTAAACGCATAACCAAATAGCATAACCAACGCTCTGACCTGCGCGTTTACCGAAATAAGCTGGCATTAAGAAAAACGAGCACCTATATTGGTCTTGTCGAAAAGACAGCAAGTCCAAACGGCAGGGGATGCTCCGGAGGCCTCCGCAAACGGTGTCTTGCGCACGCAACTCTATGAAAAGAGGGAAGCAATGAAGATCGTAGGCGTTGCCGCCTGTACCGTGGGTATTGCCCACACGTATATGGCCCAGAAGGCGATTCAGGATGAATGCGCCGCCCGTGGCATCGAGTGCAAAGTCGAGGCTCAGGGTGGCCTGGGTATCGAGAACGAGCTGACGCAGGAAGACGTGGATTCCGCCGACCTGGTGCTCGAGTCCGTCGACGTGGGCGTCGAGAACGAGGATCGTTTTGAGCAGAAGATGGCCGAGGGCAAGTTCCTGAAGGTCGGCACCTCGGATGTAATCGCCGATCCGGTGAAGATCATCGACCAGGCCGTTGAGATCATCAAGGCGACGGGTGGCGCCGTTGACGCGCCCAAGGCCGAGGCCAAGGCAGAGAAGAAGGCCGTCTCCGCTGCCCCGCAGGCCCCGACACCGGCGTCCAAGCAGTCTATCTTTGCCGATCCTGGTAAGACGCTGCTCAATGCATTCAATACCGGCGTTTCCTATTTTATCCCCATCGTCGTTATCGGCGGCGTGTTTCTCGCCTTCTCGCTGGCATCTGGTACCGCCGGCGCCAACGGCATGGAGGTTACGAATCCGCTGATGGTGAGTCTTAACACCATCGGCATGGCCGGCATCTCCATGATGATCCCGGTGCTTGCGGCATACATCTCCTACTCGATGGCCGGCAAGCCCGCGCTCGCCCCCGGTTTTGTCCTGGGCTACCTGGTCAACAACGCAGTCGTTACTCCTAACGGCAACAGCGTTTCGACCGGCTTCTTGGGTGCCATGATCATGGCGGTCATCTGCGGCTACTTTGTCCGCTGGATGAAGACCTGGAAGGTCAACAACACCATCCAGACCATCATGCCCATCCTGATCATCCCGATTCTGACCTCGCTTGTCCTGGGCATGGCCTATATCTACATCCTGGCCACGCCGCTTGGCTTTGTGATGGACTGGCTTACCGGCGTGCTCGGCAGCCTGCAGGGCGGTTCCGCGGTTGTCCTGGGTCTGGTCATTGGCGTTATGACCGCCTTCGATATGGGCGGTCCCATCAACAAGACCGCCTCGACCTTCACCATGGCCATCATGGCCTCCGGCATCTACGGTCCTAATGGTATGTTCCGCGTCGCCGTTGCCGTTCCCCCGATCGCCTGTGGCCTCGCTGCACTCATCGCCAAGAACAAGTTCGATGACGCTGACCGTCAGATGGGCATCTCCGCGCTGTTCATGGGCTGCATCGGTATCACCGAGGGCGCTATCCCCTTCGCGGTCAAGGACCTCGGTCACACCCTTCCCGGCATTTGCATCGGCTCTGCCGTGGGTGCGGCGCTTGCCGCCTTCCAGGGTATCGACTGCTACGTCCCGCACGGTGGCTTTATCGTCGCCCTGGCCACCAACAACGTCGCGCTGTTCTGCCTGGACATCGTGATTGGCTCCGTGGTCGCCGCTGCAATCCTGATTGCCATGAAGCCCACGCTCGATAAGCAGGCCAAGTAAACCTTTAAGGACTCCGGTTGTGCGGAGGGATGGATTTGACTCCGCACAACCGCCCCTACACAACAAAATCCATCCGTACTGATAGGGCCCACATCTGGGTCCCAGGGAACTTTTGTCAAAAATCCTCTGGAGAAGGAGAACAAAATGTCCAACCTCACCATCCGCCAGGCCGTTCAGGGCATGCTCAAGCTGCAGGATAGCGGCGATCACGCAACCATGGTCGGCATTGGCCCCATGAGCCCCAACCTGATTCAGGCCGTGTTCGAGCTTGCCAAGGACGAGGATTTCCCGCCCATGTTTATCGCCAGCCGCAACCAGGTCGATATGGACGAGATGGGCGCCGGCTACGTTAACGGTTGGGACCAGACGCGCTTTGCCGCCGACATCAAGAAGGTTGCCGACGAGGTGGGTTACACCGGTCCGTACTACCTGTGCCGCGATCACGGCGGTCCGTGGCAGCGCGACGAGGAGCGTAATGCCCACCTGCCCGAGGACGAGGCCATGGAGCTCGCCCGCAAGTCCTTCGTCGCCGACATGGAGGCAGGCTTTGACCTGCTGATGGTCGACCCCACCAAGGACCCCTATCAGATCGGCAAGGTTATTCCGCTCGACGTGGTGCTTCGCCGCACGATCGATCTTATCGACTACCTTGAGCAGTACCGTCGCGAGCATAATCTGCCCGAGGTTGCCTATGAGGTCGGTACCGAGGAGACCAATGGCGGCTTGACCTCTACCGATAAGTACGAGGAGTTCATTTCTCAGCTGCAGCCCGAGCTCGAGAAGCGTGGCTGCCCCATGCCCACCTTTATCGTCGGTCAGACCGGTACACTCACCCGTTGGACCGAGCAGGTCGGTCACTATAACTTTAAGAACGCCCGCGAGCTCGCCGACATGGCCAAGCGCTATGGCGTGGGCCTGAAGGAGCACAACGCCGACTACCTGGATGACGCGACGCTGCTCGAGCACATTCCGGCTCACGTGACCGCTTCCAATGTTGCTCCCCAGTACGGCACCGAGGAGACCCGCGCTTACCTCAAGCTCTGCGCTACCGAGCAGATTCTGGTCGACAACGGCCTGTGCGACGATCCCTCCGACCTGTATCACACGCTGCTGGTCAAGGCTATCAAGACCGAGCGCTGGCGCAAGTGGATGACCGGCGACGATGTCAACCTGCAGGTTGACGACATTCTGGCCGACGACGAGCTCAGCCTGAAGATTCTGGATGTCTCCGGTCACTACGCCTTTAACGATCCCGAGGTCAAGGAGCAGGTCGAGAAGCTCTATCGCAACCTCGCTGCCCAGGACATCGACGGTAAGCGCTTTGTGATCGAGCACATCAAGCGCCCGATCAAGCAGTACGTCGTCGGTCTTAACCTCAAGGGCGTCACGAGCCGCATCGAGAAGGCTCTCTAAGTAGCTTTTCCTACACGACGCCGGGCCTGGGGCATGTCCCAGCTGCAGGCCCGGCACATAGGACAAAGGGACATCCCCTTTGTCCTATTTTTTGAGTTTTGGATTCCTCCGAAGGAGTTTGCACCATGAAGTTCTTTATCGATACCGCCAACCTTGACGAGATCGCCGAGGCCAAGAGCTGGGGCTGCCTTGCCGGCGTCACCACCAACCCGTCCCTGTACGCCAAGACCGGCGGCAAGCTGGCCGACTTTGAGCCCCACATGCTCAAGATCGCCGAGCTTTGCGAGGGACTGCCCGTGTCCGCCGAGTCCACCGCGACTACTGCCGAGGGCATGATCGAGGAGGGCAAGCGTCTTGCCGCCCTGGCTCCCAACATCGTGGTCAAGCTCCCCGTCTGTGAGGCCGGCCTCGCCGCCTGCCGCGCCCTGGCCGATGCAGGCGTGCGCGTCAACATGACGCTTGTTTTCTCGCCGACCCAGGCCCTCATGGCCGCCAACGCCGGTGCCCGCTACATCAGCCCGTTCGTCGGCCGCTTTGACGACATCGCCGAGGACGGTATTTCGCAGCTCGACAACGTTGTGACCTGCATTAAGAACTATGACTGGACTGGCAAGAACGTCGACGACACCGTCGAGATCATCACCGCATCCGTCCGCACGCCCAATCACGTGACCCAGGCGGCGCTGCTCGGTGCCGATATTGCGACCGTCCCCATGGCTGCTCTTAAGAAATGCCTGCATCACCCGCTGACCGACCAGGGCCTTGCCTCGTTCGAGGCCGACTGGAAAAAGGTCGTCGAGGCACAGTAACGATGGTTCTGCCGGCCCAGCATTTGTTATGCCGGGCCGGCGTGCTCAAGAGAGGAAACTCCATGACCGATCAGGAACTGGCCAAGATTGCCAATGAGGTTCGCCGCGGTATTGTCACGGGTGTCCACGCTGCCAAGTCGGGGCATCCGGGCGGATCGCTTGGCGCCGCCGACATTATGACCTACCTCTACTTTGAGGAAATGGATGTCGACCCGGCGAATCCGAGCTGCGCCGAGCGCGATCGCTTTGTGCTCTCCAAGGGACACTGCGCTCCGGCACTCTATGCCGTGCTCGCCGAGCGCGGGTTCTTTCCCAAGGAGGAGCTCGAGACGCTCCGTCATATCGGCAGCCGCCTGCAGGGCCATCCCAATATGAATGACACTCCGGGCGTCGACATGTCTACCGGATCGCTCGGTCAGGGTATCTCCGCCGCGGTTGGAATGGCGCTCGCCGCAAAGCACTGGGGTGACAGCTACCGTGTTTACACGCTGCTGGGCGACGGCGAGTGCGAGGAGGGCCAGGTGTGGGAGGCGGCCATGTTCGCCGGCAACCACGACTTGGATAACCTCGTTGCTATCGTCGATCACAATGGCCTGCAAATTGACGGCAGTATCGATGAAGTTAACTCGGCTATGCCGCTTGCCGACAAGTTCCGCGCCTTTAAGTGGCATGTGATCGAGCTCGCCGACGGTAACGACATGGCGCAGATTGCCGCCGCCTTTGCCGAGGCTCGCAAAGTGAGTGCCTCGCCCGTGGCCATTATCGCCGAGACGGTGAAGGGCAAGGGCGTCTCCTTTATGGAAAACCAGGTGGGCTGGCATGGCAAGGCACCCAACGATGAACAGTTTGAGCAGGCCATGGCCGAGCTCGCAGCAGCAGGGGAGGAGCTCTAATGGCAGACGTCAAGAAAGTTGCCACGCGCGTTAGCTACGGCGAGGCACTTGTCGAGCTGGGCAATGAGCGCGATGACTTTGTGGTCCTCGATGCTGATTTAGCCGCCGCCACGCAGACCGGTAAGTTTAAGGCTGCGCACCCTGAGCGCTTCTACGATGCCGGCATTGCCGAAAGCAACTTGATGGGGCTTGCCGCCGGCATTGCGGCCACGGGCCACGTCGCCTTTGCGAGCACCTTTGCCATGTTCGCCGCCGGTCGTGCGTACGAGCAGGTGCGCAATTCCATCGGCTATCCGCACCTCAACGTCAAAATCGGCGCCACGCATGCGGGCATCTCGGTCGGTGAAGACGGCGCTACGCATCAGTGCTGCGAGGACATCGCGCTCATGCGCACTATTCCGGGTATGACGGTGATCGTTCCCGCAGATGACATCGAGGCTCGTGCTTGCGTGCGCGCCGCCTATGAGTTTGAAGGTCCGGTCTACATGCGCTTCGGCCGTCTGGCAACACCGGTCATCAACGACCGCGAGGACTATGAGTTCAAGATTGGTCGCGGCGTGGTCGTGCGCGAGGGGTCCGATGTGACCATCATCGCCTGCGGCCTGATGGTCGCCGAGGCGCTTGAGGCTGCCGAGGCGCTCGCTGCCGATGGTATTGACGCCGAGGTCATCAACATGCACACGATCAAGCCGCTTGATGAGCGCCTGGTGGTTGCCAGCGCCAAGAAGACTGGTCGTGTGGTCACTGCCGAGGAGCATTCGATTATCGGTGGTCTTGGCGAGGCCGTGGCCTCGGTGCTCGCGGAGCAGCATCCGGTGCCGATGCGTCGCGTCGGCGTGCGCGATGTGTACGGCGAGTCTGGCCCTGCGGTCGATTTGCTGCACAAGTACGGTTTGGATGCCGACGGCATCGAAGCTGCGGTCAGGTCTGTGTTGTAAGGAAGGTTTCCATGGGATTTGTATCTGCCAACCAAGTGACGATTGGGTATATCGCCGCCTCGCGCGAGGACGCCCTGCATTATTTGTCCGAGCAGGCCATCGAGCTCGGCTTTGCCGATGACGCATCTGCCGTAGAGGCTGCCTTTATCGCTCGCGAGAACGAGGCCGAGACCGGCCTTGTCGCCGGTTTTGCCGTTCCGCATGCCAAAAGCGACGCGATCCACACGCCGGGCGTTGCCGTGCTTAAACTGGCCGAGCCCGTTGAATGGCCGAGCTTCGATGGGGTGCCCGTCGATGTTGCGCTCGCGCTGTACGTGCCCGCCGGCGAGGCTGGAACCACGCATCTGCGTCTGCTCTCCAAGGCTGCCGTGATGCTGATGGACGCCGGCTTCCGTGACAAGGTGCGCGCGAGCACCGATCCCGTTGAGATTGCGGAGCTCATCAATAGCGGACTCGAAGACTAGAACGGTCATCCCGTTCAATCAATCGATCCTTCTCCAAGGAAAAGGGCCGCGACGCCATATAGGCGTCGCGGCCCTGCTTGCGTTTCCCCAGATAAAACCTGCCAAAACAAACCTGTCCCTTTTTGGTAGGTTGGTGACAGTTTACTTATGTAGATCAGGTTGAGCATACGCGAGCGAGCGGGCGTCGGGTGCGGCAAGGTGACGTGAAACAAGCGGGCGCTGACCTTTTGGTCGCGCCCGTGAAGTTGAGCGTCAGATTGCCGTGCCCGGGGCCTGCGCAGCGCCGAGCGGTTACGCCGTTTGTAAAACGGCGTAACTTATAGGTTCATGTTGCCGTGGATGTAGGGGGTGACCTCGGGGGAGATGTGACCGCAGCCCAGCTCGCGCAGCGCGGACTCGATGGCGGCGGGCAGCGGGGTCTTGCCCTCGGCATCGACGGTACTACCGCCTAGAGCGGCAATCTTGGTGATATCTGCGGGAACGGCCTCGATATGCATGCAGCCGCCGACCAAGCGCGCGCGAACCTGCGCCAGGTCAAGATCGTGCAGGTAGTCCTCGCAGGTACGGATTAAATCGATCTTATCGCGCGTAAGCTCCTCGCCCGTGGGGACGCGCGTGGCAAGACAGGCTCCCGCCGGCAGGTTCCAAACGGGATAGCCCCATACGCGCAGCAGCTCGCGCTCTTCGTCCTTGGTAAAGCCGACCTCCATGAGAGGGGAGCGTACGCCGAGCTCCTGGGCGGCGCGCATGCCGGGGCGATAATCGCCGCGGTCGCTTGCGTTGCTGCCATCGATGACGGTGAGAAAGCCGAGCGACTTGGCGTGGTTGACGATAGCGGTAAAGCCGGCATGCTTGCAGTGGTAGCAGCGATTGGCATCGTTGCAGGCTACTTGGGGGAGCTGCAGCTGATCGACCGAAAGATTGAGCACGGGGAGCTTAAAATGCGGCCCCTCATTGGCTTGTCCATCAACGGAGCGCTCAAACGAGGTCTGTTCGGGCGTGCCGATGAGCGGCGTGGTGAGGTGAACGAGAAGCGTGTCGGCGGGCATGATACGGGCGCAGACCGCGGCCAAAAAGCTGCTGTCGACGCCGCCGGAAAAGCCGATGGCGACGCGACCGTATGCCAAAAGCAGCTGCTCGAGCGCTGCGAGTTTGTCCTGAAGCTCCTTTGTGGACGCGGTGCTATCTGAAAACATGAAACGTTCCTTACCGTTGAGTACTCGGTCGAAAACTATAATCCTACCGAGCAGCTCGCCATAAGACTTCTATCTATGTAACGGAAGTTCAATATGCTATATACGTTATATACAAGTTTGTAAAGTGCGGTAGAGTGGCGGTAACGCAAGCCGATGAAGGGGACCGATATGATTAAGGCTGTTATTTTTGACATGGACGGAACGCTGGTCGATACCGAGCGTTTGGGCATTAAGGCATGGAAAGCGGGCGCTGCCGAGCTTGGGGTCGCGATTGATGATGCGCTGATCCATCAGTTTATCGGTCGCACGCTGCCCGATGTCATGGACATTCTTGAGGCGCATTACGGCAGCAGAGAAACCGCTGAGGCGATCTATCATCGCCACAAGGAGATTCGCGACGAGATAGTTAAGACCGATTTGGAGCTTAAGGCCGGTGCCGCCGAGTGCATAGACGAGCTGCTGGCTGCGGGCTATCACGTGGGCCTGGCGACGTCGTCGCGTCTCGTTACGGCCGAGCGCAACCTTAAGATGGTCGGTCTTTTTGACAAGTTTGAGACGGTGACCTGCGGCGAGGACGTCGTGCACGGTAAGCCCGACCCCGAGATGTATCTGCTCGCCTGCGAGCGCGCGGGCTTTGCTCCCGAGGAGTGTGCCGTGGTCGAGGATTCGCGCAACGGCTGCGTCTCGGGCATTACGGCCGGTTGCCACGTCTGTGTCGTCCCCGATATCGTGCCGCTGCCGCAGGACGTGGTGGACGGCTGCGAGGCCGTGCTCGATACGCTGTTCGATCTGACGGCGGTGGTCAAGGCCGTGCGCTAGACAATTGCGGTGTTGAAACGAGCAATTACCCACGTTTGCGCTTAAGCAAAAGGGGCCCGGCAATGGTCGGGCCCCTTTTGCTTAAGCGGCGACTTAGCATACTTGCGGGCGTGCTATAGATACGCGCCGAGGTTGATGGCCGTGGCGTCGGTCTGGGTGCTTGCCTGGGTGCTGGCGCGCTCCAGTAGGAACGGACGTACCAGTTCTTGGCGGTTGATATTCTCGGTGGCCGTGACTGCGGTGACGGTGCGCACTGCAGAGCCGACGCGGATATGCTTGGTCTTTGCCGGGGCCTTGTTCTCGATTTGCTCCATCAGCAGTTGGACGCCCTTGCGGCCAATTTCGTAGCCCGGGGGCGCTACCGTAGTGAGCGGGACCGATCCGCTCCAAGCGAGCGGGTTACCATCGCAGCCTGCTACGCGTACTTGCCCGGGGACAGAGATGCCCTTGTCGACCAGTGCCGAAACGACGCCAGAGGCCAGCACGTCGGTTAGACCGACGACAAAATCGGGGCGTTCGTCGGCGGGACGCTCGGCGATTTGGTTGCCGATACCATAGCCGTCGGCCGCCGTGTTCCACTCGCCGGCGTCAATGACTTCGATCTTGATGTCGGGATGTAGGGCGAGCGCCTTGTGAATGCCAAGGACGCGCAGGGTGAGTTGCATAAATGCTGCTCGGCCGACGACGACAATATGGCGCGCGCCACGGGCGATGGCGAGTTCGGCAATGATGCGACCCTGGGCCTCGTTGTCGGCCGCTACGTAGTAGCCGGGCTCGGAGCAATGGATGTCCAGATGGACGATCGGCACGGGCATCTTGGTCATGGCGGGGTGCCAGTCGGGGGATGCCATGGGCTGAACCATAACGCCGGACATCTGGGTGCCCATAAAATAGCGCAGGTAATGGTCCTGGAGAATATCGTCGTTATCGGCGTTGGCGATGAGCAGGTCGTAGCCGTGCTTGCGGGCCTCGTTGTGGGCGCCGCTGGCGATTTGGAGCGAAAAACCGTGATCGAGACGGGGGAGCACCAGGCCAAAGGACTTGGTGGCACCGCCCGCGAGCTGACGAGCGCTTTGGTTGGGCAGGTAGCCCAGTCGATTGATGGTTTCGTTAATGAGCTTGAGGGTCTCGGGACGCAACTTTTCGGGATGGTTGAGCGCGTTGGAAACTGTGCCCAACGAAACCCCGGCTTCGCGCGCGACGTCGCTGATTTTAACCTTTGCCATAGCGGCCCCTTTGATGCGTTTCAAGTACAAGCCAGATTGTAGCATCGCCCGCCCCTGGGGTGGCAAAACCTGCCAATTAGGGACAGGTTTATTTTGGCAGGTTTTATCTGGGGAAACGATGCTGCCAGACCAAGCCACCACAAAGGTGCCTGTGAACTGCGCCCCGAAACTTGGACTGAATAAATAG
>NZ_QSBB01000025.1:0-32707 GCF_003465595.1 Collinsella sp. AF05-9 | reverse complement strand
TAGCTCGAGACGGGCCCGGGCTGACAATTTCGACTGTAATGGACGTTCTTAAATGACTACCCAATAACTACTCTGTGGTGTCGTTGTCCTCGGCAAGTTGGGGGAACACGGCGTCCTTGGGCATGGTGGCCTTCGTCAGCGAGGTGAGCTTTTTGCTCAGCGACGTGTCCGTCTTGACCAGGTCGCTGAGCGTCACGATCTTGTAGCCGTCGGCGGCAAGGCCGTCGATGATCTGCGGCAGTGCCTCAAGCGTCTGCTCGGCGCATTCGTCTCTATCGGTGAGCAGCACGATATTGCCCGGCGTCACCGAATCGAGCACCGTCGAGACCTGCTCGTCGGCACCGTTGAGCAGCCAGTCGCCCGAGTCAATATTCCACGAGACCACGGCGGAGACCAGGTCCATCGCATCAATCCAGTTTTGCTCGTCAAAGGCAGCGTAGGGGGCACGCAGCAGCATCGTCTTCACGCCGGTCGCCGACTTAATCGCATCGGTGCCTTTCGCGATCTGCTCGCGTACCGCCTCACGGTCCTGACCCTTGAGCGAATCGTCGCTGTAGCTGTTGGATCCGATCTCGCACCCGGCATCGACAATCGCCTTGGCCGTGGCGGACGAGGCCTCGACCGCATCGCCCGACAGGAAGAACGTCGCGGTGACGCCTTTCTCCTTGAGCACCTGCAAGATCTGCTTGGTCGCGCCACTCGGGCCCTCGTCAAACGTCAGCGCAACGTACTTTTCGTTACCCTTGGGCGCCACGCTGGCGCACGCAACGACGCAATCGGTAGCGGGCACAACCTCGCCGCGGTCCTGCGTCTTGCCCGACTGCTCACCAACCCACACCTCGGAGCGGCCCTGGACACCCCATGTCTGCACATACTCGATAGCGCCCGTGCCCTCGACCTTGAGCTTGGGCTCGATAACCGTAGCCTGAACCTCGTGCTTCTCGTAGGTGTTACGGCCATCCTTGACCGTCACCTTCTCGCCGCCCTCAAGTTCGCGGCTATCCCATTTGCCCTGTTTTATGCGCTTGCCGTCCACCTTAACCGACAGCTTTTCGCCGCCATGGCGCTTGAGCACGCTGTCATCGACGGCCAGCAGGTCGCCTGCGTCGTAGGTATCGGTCAACTCCTGGTCGTCGATGAGATTCTGCAGCGTAGAGCCCACGCGCACCGCGGTCTTTTGCCCGTTAAGTTCCACGTCCACGCTGCGGTTGACGTAGCCCACGACGGCAGCGATAAACAGCACGAGCGCACAGCCCACGGCAATGAGCGCATAGGGCAGACGGGACGGTCGGCGCGGCGAGCGCCCGTTGCCGATGCGCGCGCTGCGGTCGCTAAACCCGCGGCTATGGTTGAGGTACATCGCGCCGGGCTTACGGCGGCGACGGCGCTGACCGCTGGGCAGCTGCCCCAGGTCGCGGCGCGCCGTCGGACGCGCACCCGAACGCCCGTTTAAGTTGGATCCGTTTTGGCGCATGTGCCCTCCCCCATAAACACAGCAAGCCGGAGCAACAGGTCTCCGGCTTGCCTCCCATCATTTGGTACGTCGCTATTTTGTAGCTTTTGACGAGCCTCCGCTCGCCTTTTGGTATTCGTCCTTAAAGGCCTTGAACATGCCGCGCGTCTTGCCGAGCTGCTTGCCCAGTGCGCGACTGCCCTTGTCCACGGCAACCGATCCCTTGTCATCGAGCACCTTGGCGCCCTTCTTGACCTTATCGCCCACCACGACACTGGCCTCGGCAGCCTTGGCGACCGCGCCGCCCGAATACCCAAGCGACTTGACCTCGTCCGAGACGACCATCGCGCCGTTCTCGTAGCCGCGTAGCATCGTCGGCGGCACCTGCGTGTCACCAACCAAAACACTCGAAGCAGCACCGGCGGTCACATAGAATGCCTGCACGATGCCCGAACGCGGCTTGAACTCAACGTCCGAGCAATAGCCCACGACGTCGCCCGATTCCGTGCGCACGTCCATACCGACCCAGATGATGCAATCGTCCAGGTTGATGTCGAGGCGCTTGGCGGCGGCGGCATCGTACGTGTCCTTGACGTCATCGACCGCAATGGCGCCCTCGTAGACACCAATGGCGTCGAGCGCTACGAATCGATCGGGACGCTCGATCATGCCCGCGATATCGGACTGGCGGACCATAAAGCCGACCACGCGCGTACCGCCCGGGGTAAAGACCGGAAAGTGAATCTTTCCGAGCTTTTTAGGGCTGCGCGGCGTGCCGTCCTTTTTGGTGCGCTTGTCCTCGGTAGGCTTGCGATAGATCTTGGCGCCGACAAAATCCCCGGCGCGCATTATGCCTCGGTCGAGGGCTCCGCAGCCTCGGTATCAGCCTCGACGGCGTTCTCGACCACGACGTCGGCGGCAGGCGTCACGTTGCCGCCCGAAATGGCGTCGTTGAGCTGCTCGCGCAGCTGGTCCATGCGCTCGCGGGCCAGGTCGACCTTGGCGCGTAGGTCGTCAGTCTTGGCGTCGACCATCGGGCCAAAGTCATTCACCGCGGCACGGGCCTCCTCGGCGCTGTGCTCGTAGGTGTCGCGCATATTGTCCCAGGCGTCGTTGGCGATATCGGCAGCCATGGCGCGGGTCTCGGCGCCCGAGCGCGGGGCCAGAGCAACACCGATAATAGCGCCAGCAGCAGCACCAAAAAGTGCGCCGGAGACAAAGCTGAAAGTCTTACCCATGATCATTCCTCTCCTGCGGGCACGTCGGTGCCCACCGTTTGAATGCTGTCCATTATACCCGCAGCGCATCACTTGCCGCTCCGCTCATCTGCGTACGGCAAAGGCGCAGGTACGTGATGGTGATAAACGCGTAGGCCTACTCCTGAGGCACAGCCGGCATGGCCACCGTGGCACCCGGGTCCTCGCCGGCGCCGTCCACGAGCGGCAGGCCGCCCTCATGCGCAGGTCCTGCCGGAACCGTCGCCGCACCGCCAAAGACGGCAGCGGAGGCCTCGTGGTTCTCGGCAACCGCGCCCTCGGTATCAATCGCCACCTGGGGCTCGTCGTCAAAGTTGGGGGCGCCCTGGGGCTCGGTGGGAACGGGCTCGGCGGTCGCATCGGCAACGGGCTCGGCGTCGACCGGCACATCGCCCTCGTCAGCACCCTCGTCCTCGGCAGCATCTTCGCCGTTCGCAGCAGCGACGGCCTCGTGAGGATTCTTGCCCTCGGCCTCGGCGCGCATGCCCAGCACCAGGTTGCGCAGGCCCGCGACCGTGCCTTCCACGTCGGGGGCAGGCTGGTCGGCGTGCAGGTACGCCCAGTCCATCATAAAGGTGGCCGACGACAGCGCGCCGATGGCCAGTGCGTCGTCGGGACACGAAAGCTCGACCTCAAAGACACGCTCGTCATGCTCGCTTACGCGCGTGCGGCCGCACGAGATGCTACCGGCAAGACCGGTCTCGTTCATGAGCTCGACCGTCACGTGCTCCAGCAGGTGGCAGAGCTCGGTCTGACCCATGCAGTCCTGGAACTCGCGGCCGGAATCGCCCAGGCACAGGTGCTTGGCAATCGCCGGTACCAGGTAGTACACGCGCGCCGTGGCCTCGATGTCCTCCGAGGTCATGAGCGGCATGCCGGGGTTCACCAGCACATGCGCGCAGATCTTGTCCTCGCTGACGGTGACCTTAAGGATGTTGAACAGGCCTGCCATAACTCTCCCCTACTCTTCCTTGCCCTACTCGTCGCCGTCGTGCGGATTCGCGGAACCCGCACCCGACGTCGTCGGCTCGTCTACCGAAGACTCGGAATCCTTCTTATCGGTTTCGGCCGGAGCGATCACGCGAATGAGCGAGATGCGCTGGCCACGCATCGACTGCACTTTAAACTTGTACCCCGCGACCTCAAACACCTCTCCGATGTCGGGCACCGAGTCACAAAGCTCCAAAATCCAGCCGGCGATGGTCTCATAATCATCGCTTTCCTCGAGCGGCCAACCAAGCTCAATCGCGTCATCGCACGAAAAACGCCCATCGACGAGCCACTCGCGGCGTGAGAGGCGCGTGAGGTACTTGTTGTCGGGGTCGAACTCGTCCTCGATCTCGCCCACGATCTCCTCGACGATGTCCTCGATGGTGATGATGCCGGCCGTGCCGCCGTACTCATCCACGACGACCACGATCTGGTCGTGCGAGGTCTGCATCTCGGACAGCAGCGGCAGGATGTCCTTGGTGTCGGGCACAAAGGTGGCGTCGCGCAAAAAGCCGGCGATGGGCTGGTCGCCCTTGCCGTCGAGCGCGGGCTGGATCAGGTCCTTGATGTGCGCGATGCCGGCGACGTTGTCGGGATCCTCGTGATAGACGGGGATGCGGCTGAAGCCGGTCTGGCGCATGGTAGACAGCACGTCGGCGACCGTCTCGTCGTCCTCGCACATGGTGGTGTCCACGCGCGGCACCATGACCTCGCGGGCAACGGTGTCGCCCAGGTCGAAGATCTCGTGGATCATACGCTTTTCCTCGTCGAGCAGGTCGTCCTGCTCCGAGACCATGTACTTGATCTCTTCTTCCGAGACGTTCTGCCGGTCGTCGGCACTCTTGATGCGCAGAATGCGGGCCAGGCCATCGGAGCAAGCGCCAGTCAGCCACACGAGCGGACGGGCGATCTTTTGGAAAAACGACAACGGTCCCACGACCTGCTTGGACACGCCCTCGGCATTGGCCAGGCCGATGCGCTTGGGGACGAGCTCGCCGATCACGATGGACACGAAGGCGACCGCGACGGTGATGATGACCGGCGCCAGGCCGCGCGCGATGGCGGAGAGCGGCGCGATGCCAAAGCTCATGAGCCACGTGGCGAGCGGGTCGGACAGGCTCGTCGAGGCAACGGCGGACGAGGCGAAGCCCACGAGCGTGATGGCGACCTGGATGGTGGCGAGCAGCTGGTCGGAGTCGGCAGCCAGCTTAATGGCACGCTCGGCGCGCTTGTCGCCTTCCTCGGCCTCATGCTCCAGCACGGCGCGCTTGGCCGTGGTGAGCGCCATCTCGGACATAGAGAAGTAGCCGTTGATGAGGGTCAAAACGAGGGTGGTGATAAGGGAGATGGTTATGTCCATCGGGAGTTTCTCGAACCTCCAAGATTCGGGACGTTGGGTAGTAAGCGTAGGTGACGGATAGGGCAATTGCGCCGGTCGCCCGTGCGAGCGGGGCCGTGGGCGCGGTCGCTAGATTACGAAGAGGATCACCGCCATGAACTGGAAGATGCTGCCGGCGAGCACCCACAAGTGGAAAACACTGTGCAGATAGCGCACGTTTTTGGCGATATAGAACGGCACGCCCACGGTATAGCACACACCGCCGACGGCGAGCAGGGCAAGTGCCACGGGGTTGAGCAGCGACACGAGCTCGGGCAGCTTAAAGACGACGAGCCAGCCCATCAGCAGATAGACCAGGCCACTTACCCAGTGCGGTTGACGTTCGCGCATAAAGCACTCGAGGGCGATGCCGATAATGGCGATGGCCCATACGGCAAAGAACAGCGCAGGGCCGCCGTCGTTTGCGAGCGTGATGAGGCAAAACGGCGTATAGCTGCCGGCAATAAGCAAGTAGATGCAGCTGTGGTCGATGATGCGGAACACGCGCTTGGCGCGCGCGGGTTGAATCGCATGGTAGAGCGTGGAGGCTAGGTACTCGAGGATGATGCTGACGCCATAGACAATTGCCGCGGCCATGTGGGCCGGGCCACCGCCGCGCAGGGCAGCGAATACGATCAGGAGCACCAGGCCCGCGATACCCAGCAGACAGCCGACACCATGGGTGACGGAGTTCATGATCTCCTCGCCCACCGTGTAGTGCGGAACGGCCGCGGCCTTGGGTCGCGGCTTGGAACTGTCGCTCGAATCGGACATGCCGGTTACATCCTCCAACGTAAAGAGTTCTCAACACTATATCAAAGCGTCTGGGTGCGTGCGAAATTTGCACCATACGTGACCCTTTGTTTACCCATTCTTTGCCTGTTGACGCATCAACGGCGAACGTCCATAATGCGCTTGCATTAAATGTTGATGCATTAACATCTTATAGGAGAATACCGCATGGCTCAAAACGCACATTCCCATCGAAAGCTCAAGATAGCCGGCATCGTTGCACTGGTGGTTGTCATTGCGCTGCTCGGATTTGCCGGCAACTTTCTGTTTGACTTCGCGCTGAATCCCCGCGCGCCATACACCATGAAGATGATGCAGGACGGCAAGGACGACAAAGAAAGTGAGCAGCCGGATGCCGAGGGAACCGAGGCGCGGGCATGGTTTAAAGAGAACCGCGAGAGCAGCAGCCTCACCGCAGATGACGGAACCGAACTTGCCGCTTGGTATTTTGCCGCCCCAGAGAGCACGCACAATTACGCTATCTGCCTACACGGATACACCGATGAGCCCATCGGCATGGCCCGATACGTCAAACGATTCCACGACCGCGGCATGAACGTACTCGCACCCGCCGCCCGCGCCCACGAGCGCTCCGGCGGCGACTATATCGGCATGGGTTGGCCCGAGCGGCTCGATGTCGTTGCATGGATTGGGCGGATCGTTCAGGCTGACCCCGAGGCGCGTATCCTGGTCTTTGGCGAGTCGATGGGTGCGGCAACCGCCATGGACGTCGCGGGGGAATCTCTGCCCGCAAACGTGAAATGCATTATCGAGGACTGTGGCTATACGAGTGTTTGGGACGAGTTTTCTCTGCAGCTCAAGGACGTGTTCGGGCTGCCCAGCTTTCCCTTGCTCGATGTAGCAAACTTGGTGTGCAACGTGCGCGCGGGCTACGACTTTCATAAGGCGAGCAGTGTGGAGCAACTCAAACACGCGACGGTTCCCATGCTGTTTATCCACGGCGACCAGGACACCTTTGTGCCGTACGACATGCTCGACCAAAACTACGACGCGTGCGCCAGCAAGGTCAAGCAAAAGCTCACCATCCATGGCGCCACCCACGCCAAGAGTGCGCAAGTTAACCCCGAGCTCTACTGGAACACGGTCGACGACTTCCTCGACGAGTATTTTTAGGCAAATAGTACGGTTTACTGGTCTATCTGACCCCTAGCACTTCCGAAAATCCGCCCGCGAGCGCTGTGCTCGCGGGCGGATTTTGCTTGAATTAAGCCACGAATGCGCTTGATATGTCCAATAACTAGGTGCTATTTGACCTCGATGAGCTCGTACTTGCTCGTGCCCAGGCCGATCTTCTCGGCATGCGCGATGCACGCGCGCCAGTCGGTGTCGGGATGCGTGATGCAGAAGGGATCCTTGGCCTGCTCGCCCTCCAGATGCTCGTGATTATGCTCCATCTTGGCCGCGCTGTCGGTAAGCTCGGTGTTAGGCAGCGGCTCGGATGCCAGGACGGCATCGGCACAGGCCTGATCGATGGCGACCGGGTCGAAGCTCGCGAACATGCCGATATCGTTGACGATAGGCGTGTCGTTTTCGGGATGGCAGTCGCAGTTGGGGCTGATATCCATGGCAAGCGAGATGTGGAAGCTCGGGCGGCCGTCGACGACGGCTTTGGTGTACTCGGCGATCTTGTAGTTGAGTACGTCGGCCGCGGCATCATAGTCGGGCTTGATGCAGTCCTGGTTGCACGCCGCAATGCAGCGTCCGCAGCCCACGCAGCGATCGTGGTCGATGGCAGCCACGTGAACCGTGCGAGTGCTGCCGTTGGCAAGCTCGCGCTCACGCGTACCGTCAAACGTGATGGCGCTGTGCGCGCATATCTTCTCGCAGGCACGGCAGCCAACGCAGTTGGTGGTATCGACGCTCGGCTTGCCAGCGGCGTGCTGCTCCATCTTGCCGGCACGGCTACCGCCGCCCATACCCAGGTTCTTCATGGCACCGCCAAAGCCGGCCTGCTCATGGCCCTTAAAGTGGGTGAGGCTAATCACGATGTCGGCATCCATGAGTGCCTGGCCGATCTTTGCCTCGCGCACGTACTCGCCGCCCTCGACCGGGACGAGCGCCTCGTCGGTGCCCTTGAGGCCGTCGGCGATGATGATCTGGCAGCCCGTGGCGTACGGGGTAAAGCCGTTCTGGTAGGCGGTGTCGATGTGCTCGAGCGCATTTTTGCGGCTACCCACATAGAGCGTGTTGCAGTCGGTAAGGAAGGGCTTGCCGCCCAGCTCCTTCACGACGTCCGCGACGGCTCGGGCGTAGTTGGGGCGCAAAAAGCTCAGGTTGCCCAGCTCACCAAAGTGAATCTTGATGGCGACAAACTTGTTCTCAAAGTCGATCCGCTCGATACCAGCGCGGCGGATGAGGCGCTTGAGCTTGTCGAGCTGGCTCTCGCGAGCATGCGTGCGCAGGTTGGTGAAGTACACCTTTGCCGGTGCTGCGGGTGCGGTTGCGGTCATAGATCTATCCCCTCGGTCTATATGGCGTTACAGACATAGAGGATGGTACCCGTTGAAGTGGGGTTGAAGTCAAGCACGGCCACTCATTGGGGACAGACTTTAATGAGTGCCGTCAGGGACAGTCCCTGCCAGCCCGGCCGACGAGCCGGCAATCCGACAAAGACTGTCCCCGATGACTAGTCGTTTAAGAACGTCCCCAATTGCTACTCTTGCACCTTGAGGGCTTCGGCCAGGCCGACGCGCTTGATAGAGCGCGTGTGTAGCAGCGCCACGACCAGGTAGGTCGCAAAGCCAATGCCGACGCATGCAGCCATGGACCAAGCGGGCACGTAGATCTCGATATTGCCGTTGTAGGCGAGCAGCATCGAGCGGAAGATGGCCGTGAGCGAGCCAATAATGGCCGGCAGGCTCAGCACGAGCGACGCCGCCACGCACAGCGTGATCGAGCGGATGTACAGATGCGAGATCTCACTATCGCGATAGCCAAAGACTTTCATGTAGCTGATCGAACGGGCGCTGTGGTCGATCACCGCTTTGGTCAGCAGGTACATAAACAGCAGGAAGATAAACACCGCGAGCCCGATCATCATTCCGATCATTTTGCTCATCATGCCGATGAACTGGTCGCCCACGGCGCGCATGTCGTCGGGCGTGGTGTCGCCGGCAAAGTAACGAGCATCGAGATCGAGCTTCTCGTCGCTCACATAGCCGTTAAAGTAGGCGGCGTCGTTGTCGAACAGCTCGTTAAAGTCGTCGATACTCATATAGATATTCATGTCCGACTTGGAGCCCCAGGCACAGTCCTTGCCCGCGTACTCAAGGGAATAATGCTCGCCCTCGTACTTGTCGCTGAGCGTGACCTTCTGACCCTCGCTCCAGCCAAACTTATCGAGCAGACCGCCGCCAAAGACGACGCGCCCATCGCCGACGTCGAGGTCTTTCCAATAACGCGAATCGGATGAAATGCCGTAGACGGAAATCGTCTCCTCGCCATTACCATCGCCACGGTCGTATTGCAGCTGGTAAACGGCGTATTTCTCGGCCTGCGCGATTGCGCCCGCGCCGTTGTCGGTCGTATTGACCGGGTGGATATCGTCGTTGTCAGTGTCGATCTTAGAGGCCTTGTCGATCAGGTCGATAGCCTCATCGCGGTCGCAGCCGAGGGCATCGGCAAGATCGTCGAGGCGTGCGTAGAGCGCATCCTTCTTGTCCTTGACCTTAGCAAGCGCATCCTGCGCTGCAGTCAGGCTCTCGGCAGACGGAGATGCGGTCGCGGCATCGGCTGCCGTCTGCGCGGCATCGGCCGCGTCGTCAAGCTCGTCATCGGCATCCTGAGCGGCAGAAAGCAGCGCGCCGTCAACCGACTGCAAGCGCTCGAGTGCCGACCATTGCTCGCGCTCCTCGGCAGTGCCCTCGAGCTCTAGCGGAGCCTTGAGTGTGTACTGGTGCTCGGCGACCAGGCTCGTCTCCAGGTTGTCCGCATAGTGCGTCATCGTGGGCAGAATCGCCAGGCCAAAGAGCAGTAGCAGCGACGCAAACGCAATGCCCACGAAGAGCGTGGCGAAGTTGCCCAGGTTGCGCAGGAAAACGCGCAGACGGAAGCGGGAGACAAAGCCCATGCGTTCCGGCAGCTGCAGACCGCGCTTGGTACCCGACTTACCGCTCGCCTCGTGACGAAGGAACTGCAACGGCGTCTTGCCCATCTTGCGGAGCAGGCCCACCAGCGTAATGAGGATGAGCGCGGCGGCGGGAACCACGGCGCACTTCACGAAGATCTCCCAGCTCCAGTACACCTGGAAGGGAGGCAGGCTATACGAACCGTAATAGAGGCCGCGCATGGGCTCGGTAAAGAACGCAACGCCGAGCGCGGTACCCAAAAGCGCCGCGAGCACGCCCACGATGGCGGGAAGCGCGAGGTAGTGCAGCACAATCTCGCGGCGGCGATAGCCGCTGGCGAGCAGCGTGCCGATGATGGCGCTCTCCTCCTCGATGGTGGCGTCGGTGAGCACCACAAAGACAAATGCCATGATCACGATGATGATGTCGAGCAACGTCATCCACATCATGGAGTCGCCGTCCACGTCGTCGCGCGCATAGCCAATGCCCTGGTTGGAATCGGCATCGATCAGATCGTCCACGCGCGCATCGGCATCGGTCAGCGCCTCGACCATATCCTGCTCGGCATCAATGCGATCCGCGGTGGGGAGGTCGCGATCGGCAAAGGTGAAGGAGTAGGTGTAGGCAGGCGCGCCACCGGCATCCTCGAGCGCGGCAAAGCCGGCGTCGGTGACCTCGGCCACGCCGTACGTGATGGTGTTCACCGTAAAGTCCGAATTGTCGAGGAACAACGCCTGGCTATCGGGCTGGGTCATGATGCCGCAGATGGTGTAGGTGCGGCCCTCAAGCTCGACCTTATCGCCGATGGCGAGGTCGTTATTGGTGGCAAAGACGCGGTCGATGGCCACCTCGTCGTCCGCCTTGGGTTCCTTGCCCTCACAGTAGGACGCAATGTCCACCTTAGCGCGGTGCGCATAGGTGCGCAGGGTCCGCTTGGTGCCGTCGTCGCCGGCAGTCTTTTTGATGATGGCGTCGATAGAGAAGTTCTTGTAGAACGTAACGCCGCCGACGTCCTCAGCCGCGTCTTCGGCAGCCTTGAGCTGATCTTTGGTGGCCTCGAAGGAGGTAGTCACACGGCCGTCCTCGATCGTGTATGCATCGCGCATGTCGTCAATGAGGCAGCCGATGGAATGCGCCGCGAGCAAAAAGCCCGACGTGAGGGCGATGCTTCCGCACATAAGCAAAAAGATGCCCAGGTACTTGCCGATATTGCGGCGCAGCTCGCGCGGGAGACGTTTTGCGAGAGGTGTCATGGCGCCGCCTACCAATCGAGCTCGGCGGCCGCGACGGGTGACTCGTTGAGCTCATCCTCGACGATGCGCCCGTCGCGCAGGCGCAGCACGCGATTGGCCATGTGCGCGATGGCCGCATTGTGGGTGACAATGATGATGGTGCAGCCGTAGGTGCGGTTGACATCCTCCATGAGCCGCAAGATTTCCTTGGATGTCTTGTAGTCGAGCGCGCCCGTGGGCTCATCGCACAGCAGCAGGCCCGGATTTTTGACGAGCGCACGGCCGATGGCGCAGCGCTGCTGCTGGCCACCTGAGACCTGGCGCGGAAACTTGTTGCGGTGCTCGTAGAGGCCCAGCGAGCGCAGCAGATCGTCGACATTGAGCGGGTTTTTGGACAGGTGCGCCGTGACCTCGATGTTTTCCTTGATGGTAAGGTCGGGCACCAGGTTGTAGAACTGGAAGACAAAGCCCAGCTCGCGGCGTCGGTACTCGCCCAGATCGGCGGGCTTGAGCGCCGTGAGATCGCAGCCGTCCACCATGATGGAGCCGCCGTCGGCATCCTCCAGGCCGCCGATCAGGTTGAGAAAGGTCGACTTGCCCGAGCCCGAGGGCCCCAGCATGACGCAGATCTCGCCGCGGTTGATGGACGTGTCGATGCCGTCGAGCACCGTCAGGCGTGCATCACCGTCGCCATAGTGTTTCTTGAGTCCGTTGACCTGGACGTAGGCACGCTTTGTCGCCATGCTATCCCCCGTTGTTAGCCTTCTGCTACTTTTCTAAGGTAATAGTAAACCCAGGTGAACTATTTTTAAGCGACGTGCGCGAACTATTTTCCAACCTACTCATTGGGGACAGACTTAAATGAGTGAAATCGCTCATTTAAGTCTGTCCCCAATGAGTGCCGGCAGGAAAGGAGCGTCCCCAAGTGCCGACATATTGGGACAATCCCTGCCAGCCCTGCCGGCGAATCGGCAAAGACTGTCCCCAATGACTAGGTGGCTAGGCGTGGGATTTGTTGTGCGCGAGGGCTAGGCCTACGGCGGCGATGGCCGCGGCAAAGAGCACCGTGACGCCCAGATCGCAGGCGATGTCGCCCAGCACGGTGGACGTCAGGTCCGCGGCGAGCGCCTTGCCGATCGCGTCGTTCACCCAATACGTCGGCACAAAGTGCGCCACCGTCTGCACGGCCGAGCCCATGAGCGACAGCGGCATCCAGGCGCCGCCCAAAAACGTCATGAGCATGCCGAGCAGGTTGCCCACACCGTTGAGCAGCTCCTCGCGCGCGCCCAGGCTCGACAGCGTAAAGCCAACGGCCAGCGGCGTGCACGCCAGGGCAAACGTTGCCGCCAGCGCCAGGCACACGCGACCCACGCCGACCTCGGCAACCGCGCTGGCAAAGCCCACGACGCCCATCATGCTCGACACGAGCCAGATGCAGACGGTGAGCACGGCGGCGGCCGCGAACACAGCGAGCGAACGCTGGCGCTCAGAGACCGGACTGGCATCCATGCGGCGCACGCGCTCGGGCTCGTTCATGCCTGAAAACACCAGTCCCACCGACACGATGACCGACGAGATGATCGCGTACGCGCCAAAGTTGAAGTACGACTCGAGCGTGGTAGCAGCAGTCGAGTCGACCTTGACCTGCTCGATCTGGACCTCCGCGCGCTTTGCGGCCGCGTGCTCGGCGGCCCTTGCGACGTCACCGTTGGAGGCAGCGGGTTCAAGCGCCGCCGCAGCGCCCGCGAGCGAGATCCAGCGCGAGGCCTCGGCGGACGAAAGCGCCGCCGCCATGGTGCCGGCACCGTAGGTCACATCGAGCTTGGGCAGGGACTCCCCCGCGCGGGCGGCTGCAACAAGATCGTCCTCAAACCCCTCCGGGATAAAGAACACGCAGTCGGCGCTGCCTTTGGCGCTGTTGCTCTTGGAGAGCGCGTCAGCAAGGTCGTATGTGTCGTCGCCGACACCCGTGACCAGGTCAAAGCGTGAGCCCAGGTGCTTGGTAAGCGCCCGCGAAAGGTCGCTATCGTCGCGGTCGACCACGATCACGTTGGTGTCGTAGGGCTTGTACTCGGTAAGCTGCGACGAGTTCCAGCTCACCGAAGCCGCGATGAATACGCCCATGAGCGAGATGAACACCGTATAGATGAGCAGGTAGAACGGGTGCGCCAGCGCCATGCGAAGCGCGGTCTTAAAGGTGCTCATAGCGGCTCCTTCCAAAGATCAGCGTAGCGGCGGCGACAAACACCAGGGCCATCAGGACGAGCGCGCCGGCGCGAACAGCGAAGGGCCCCAGGTCCTCAAAGAAATACAGGCGATTGAACATGTCGCAGATGAGCTTGACGGGGTTGAGCCAGCACTCGACCGGACAAGCGCGGGCGACGTCGTCGGCAAGCGCCATCGCCGGCTCGCCGTAGAGGCCGGCGAACAGGGCGCACGTGGTGGCAAAGCCCGTGAGGATGCCCGACTTGGATGCCTTGCCGCCCTTAACGGGAAGCGTGCCCACAAAAAGCCCCAGGCCCGTGGCGGCAAGCGCGGATGCAGCCCCGCCCAGCAGGCACAACCCCTCGCGCCCGCCAAAGTCGACGCCCACGACCAGGCGCACGTAGCCGATCGCAACCGCCATCGATGCAAAGGAAACCAGCCACGAGCCGACAAAAATGCCGGCCAGCGACGCCGTCTTGGAAAGACCGCCCACGCAGCGGCGCGCGCCGAGACCGGACAGATTGGGCTGCAAATCGACGACGCTCAAGGCGGCAAACTCGGCAGACATCATCGCGACCAGGCCAAAAAGCGCGTAATAGTAGATGACCGTGCCATCGGGCGTGGCACGAGTCAGGCTCACGCGGCGGGTTCCGCCCTCGAGCGACAGGGCGCGCGCAACCGCCGCCGGATCGGCGAGCGCCGCCGGGTTGTCCTGGGCAATCTGGGACATGAGCTCGGCATTTTGCGTATACGAGCTTGCCACCGTTTCAAGGATGCTGCGGTCGGTAAGCACCGACGAGGCGCGCGAGCTGTCGTAACTCGATAGCAGCGTGAGCCTGGGCGTGCCCGCGGCATCAACCGTATAGATGCCCGCGACCTCGCCGGCCTTGAGCGCTTTGCGCGCGGCAGCCAAGTCTTCGTACTCGCTCACATCGAGCAGCTGGTCGTCGCCTGCCTTGGCAAGCGAAGCTGCCACATCCTTAAAGGTCGAGGCATCCCAGGCCTCGTCCGCCACGACGGCAACCGGCACCGGGTCGACCGTGCCGTCGGAGCTGAGGTTCGCAAACATAAACATGAACATCGTGGAAAGCGCAATAGGAAAGAGAGCGCCCCAGACCCACGTGCTCGGCCGGCGCAGCAGCGTCTTGACCGTGGTGATGATGGTGTTGAACATGGCCGCCCCCCTAGTCGCGCAGCTCGCGGCCGGTGATCTCGAGGAACACGTCGTTGAGGGTCGGCGGTTCGGAATAGATGCGGCCGAGTGGCACGTCATGCGAGCGCAGCGCATCGAGAATGTCCGTCAGGTTGTGCGGGCTCGCTTCGCACGAAAACGTGAGCTGTCCCGCCGTTGCCGAAAGGTCCAGAACGTGCGGCAGGCTTGCGACGGCACCGAGCGCCGCACTCGGAACCTCGCCGACCTCGATTACAATCTTCTCGCCCATCTGAATCATGCGCTTGAGCTCGTCGTTAGTGCCCTGCGCCAGCACGCGCCCACCGTCCATGATCATGATGCGGCTGCAGATCTGCTCGACTTCCTCCATGTAATGGCTGGTATACACCACCGTGGCGCCCTCGTCGCGCAGGCGGCAGATGCCCTCCAGGATGGCGTTGCGGCTTTGCGGGTCGACCGCCACCGTGGGTTCGTCAAAAAAGATGAGCTCGGGCTTGTGCGCGATGCCGCAGGCAATGTTGAGACGACGCGCCAGGCCGCCCGAGAGCTTGCCGGGGCGGAACTTGGTAAAGTCGCCCAGGCCGACAAAGTCGATCGCCTCGTCCACCAGCGCGCGGCGGCGCTTGCGGTCGTTGACGTAGAGACTGCAGAAATAGTCGATGTTCTCGCGCACGGTGAGCTCGTCGAACACCGCCACCTGCTGCTGCGGCACCACACCGATGCGGCGCTTGAGGTCGTAGCGGGCGGGCGTCATGCGCTCGCCGAACAGCTCGATGGTGCCCTTGTCGTAGGCGAGCAGCTGCAGGATGCAGTTGATGGACGTGGTCTTGCCCGAGCCGTTGGGGCCCAGCAGGCCAAAGATCTCGCCGGGGGCGATACTCAGGTTAAAGTGGTCGAGCGCAATAAGGTCGTCGTAGCGCTTAACGAGGTTTTCGACGTGGACGATGTCTGTCATGAGGCGGCCCTTCTGTTGCTTGCGGCCCGGTACGATTGCATCATCGCAGGAGCTGACGGCGCGCACCAGTGAGCTTTGTCACGAGTGCGGAGGTCTTGGTCGTGCGGCCTGCTGACGCGACCGCCCCGCCGCGTGGGAGGAATGTCACGCTTGCTCTGAGTGGCGCCTCCCCCGTGCGCGGCATCGCGTACAATACCCGTATGAACAGGCTATTCGACAAATCGATCGTGCTGGCGTGCTGCATCGCAGCCGCCACGGGCCTTGCTGTGGATGCTCGCCTGGTCGCGGCGTTTTGCCTTGGCGTTGTCATCGCCGCACTGGCCGAGGTCGCGCAGGGAGAACGCGCCCGTCGCGCCAGCGAGGCCGGCAGCTACGCCTACGTCATCGCGGCTGTCTTCGTGCCGCCGTTTGTGCCGTTCGCACCTCTCGCCCTCTATGACATCGCGCGACGCGTGCGCCGTGAACGCATCTGGCCCGCGCTGGCGATTGGCTCCGTGTTTGCCTGCGCACTTGCCACGGACCTTCGCTGCGGCGCGCTCACCACCCGAACGCTGTTGCTAACCGCCATCCTTTCGGTCGCCGCCACGTTGCTGTCACTGCGCACCGCGCAGCTGGAGCGCGAACAGGAACGCATGCGTCGCACCCGCGACAAGCTGCAAGAACGCGCCCTGGCACTCGAGGCACGCAACCGCGACCTCGCCGACCGCCAGGACTACGAAGTCGAGCTCGCGACGCTCGCCGAACGCGCCCGCATCGCGCGCGAGATCCACGATAACGTGGGCCACCAGCTCACGCGCGCTTCGCTTCAAACCGAAGCCCTGCGCGTGGTCCATGCCAACGAGCCCGGCGTTGCCGCCGATTTCGCCGACGTCAAATACACCGTTGACGAGGCGCTCCAGCTCGTGCGCGCCAGCGTCCACGCGCTCAACGACAACGCCGTCGACCTTTCCGTGCAGCTCGAACGCATTGTTGAAGGCGCGCGCTCGGACGGCGGTCCGCGGATTGAGCTTGAAGTTATGACCGAACATGCGCCCGCAAACGTCGCGAACTGCTTTGCGGCGGTCCTGCGCGAGGCGCTCTCCAACACCATGTGCCACGCTTGCGCCCATGCTGTCACTGTACGTTGCATGGAGCATCCGTCGTTTTACCAGCTCATCGTTACCGACGATGGCGCGGGCGGGGTTCAAGCAAGCGGCCACGGCGCCGCGGAGGGCATGGGGCTCGCCTCTATGCGCGAGCGCATCGAGGCGCTTGGCGGCACCTTCACCGCCGGCCCGCGTGCCGGCGCCGGCGGCTGGCGCGTGTTTGCCACCGTTCCCAAACAGCAAGGAGATGATGGCCGATGAGGCTCATCGTTGTCGACGACGACCGCCTAGTGGTCGATTCGCTCAAGATTATCCTGGGCGCCCAGCCGCAGATCGAGGTGGTGGGCACCGGTGCCAACGGCAACGACGCAGTGGCGCTCTACGCTGAGCACTCGCCCGACATCGCGCTGCTCGACATTCAGATGCCGGGACGAGACGGCCTATCGGCGGCGCGCGAGATCCTCGAGCGCGATCCTGCGGCGCTCGTGGTGTTCCTGACGACATTCTCGGATGACGAGTACATTGTGTCGGCGCTCAAACTGGGCGCCCGCGGCTACCTGATTAAAACCGATGTCGCCGCCATTCCTCCGGCGTTGGCGCAGGTCATGGATGGCAAACGCGTGCTCGAGGGCAAGGCGATCGAAGATGTTGACTTTGACGGGATGGGCGACAAGACGGGCACGCCCCGCCGGCCCGCAGCCTTTGCCAGCCTGACCGACCGCGAGTTCGAAGTCGCCGAGCTCATCGCCCGCGGCCTCGATAACAAGGAGATCGCTGCCACCGCCTATATGGGCGAAGGCACCGTGCGCAACCACATTAGCTCGATCCTAGCCAAAATGGGCCTGCGCAACCGCACGCAGATCGCCATCGCCTACCTGCGAGGGTAATTACCCAACAACCGACCACCCCGGCAAAGTAAAATGGCTGCCACCGATTTAATGCCATTTCAAAACTATGCCGGATTACTACGATGAATCGCCCGCCTTCGACCACGGCAAATTGCGCGCTTACAAAACCGCAGGTAGAACGCTTGCATTATTTAGAAAAATGCAGTCATGGTCGGGAATGTCGAATTCATCGTAGTAAACCGGCATAGTTTTGTTCGGGCGGCCCTGCACGAGTGCCTCCGCAAGCCTCGCGGGACCAAAATGATCCATTTTCCTCCACCCGCGGAAACCAGCTGACAGCGCCCGCCACGAAATCGGCCCATCTACTACGTTTGACTCAATATCCCCGACCATACCCGCTTTTCATGAAAAATCGCAGGCGTTCTACCTGCGGTTTTTATTTCGCATTACTTGCCATGGTTGAGGGTAGCGGCTTAAACGTAGTAGATGGGCCCATTTCATGGCAGACGGGTCATTTTCGGGCTGGACGGGTCGCGTGGCGGCCCGCACACGCGTTCACGCGCGGGGCCGGCGGGGCATTTTTGCCCCGCCGGCCCCTATTCCAGCGCTATACCAGCCCCATTCCAGCGCTACTCCGGCTTGGTTTCTACCGTGGGAGTCTTATCCGCCGCAACCGGAGTACGGGCGGTGTCCATAGTCAGGCAGTGCTTGGGGCAGCTTTCGATGCACTCGCCGCACACCACGCAGGCGTACGGGTCAATCAACCAGGTACCGCCCTTGCGATCGACCGCGAGCGCGCCCGCCGGGCAGCGACGCGCGCACATGCCGCAGCAGATGCACACATCCATGTCATTGACGATATGTCCGCGCAGGCGCTCTGGTGCCGTCAGCCCCTCCTGCGGATAGCACACCGTAACCGGCTGCTTGACCATAGAGCCCAAGGCCGTCTTGGCAAATGTCAGCAAACTCATGCCGCGCCTACCTTTCCGTGCAGCTAATGCAGGGGTCGATGGTCAGGATAATCATGGGCACGTTGGCAAGGAGCACGCCCTGCAGCGCATGTGTCAGACCCGCCAGGTTTTGCGACGTCGGCGTTCGCACGCGGAAACGGTCCAGGTTCTTGGTGCCGTTGCCGCGTACATAGTAGTACGCCTCGCCGCGCGGCTGTTCAATCACAACCTCGCCGCGCGCGCCGTCGGCCGGCGTAAGCTTGGTGCGCCCGCCGATGCCGTCGTGTGGAATCTTACCGGCAAGCTCCTTGATGATATCCATGGCCTGCGTGACCTCGGCGCAACGCACCTGGCAGCGGGCATAGCAGTCGCCGTCGGTCGCCACGATGGGCTCAAACGCGGCCAGATCCGCATAGGCGCCGTCGCCAAACATGCGCACGTCGTAATCCACGCCCGAGGCGCGCCCAAACGGACCGACCATCGAAAGCTCCAGCGCGTCTTTCTTGCTGATCACGCCCACGCCATGCAGACGCTCGCCACAGCTGTCGTCGTCCAAAAACGTATGCACCAGGGCCTCGTAGTCGGGGCGCATGGCGTCGAGCGTCTGGACAATGCCGGCCAGCTCGGAGTCCTCAATGTCGTGCTTAAGGCCGCCGATCTCGTTGATCGACAGAATCACGCGACCACCGCACGTGCTCTCAAAGATCTTGAGAATCTGCTCGCGCAGCGTCCACGAACGATAGAACAACGCCTCGAAGCCAAAGGCATCGGCGAGCAGGCCCAGCCACAGCAGGTGCGAGTGAATACGCGAAAGCTCATGCAGAATGGTGCGGATATACTGCACGCGGCCGGGCACCTCGATGTCGAGCATACGCTCGCAGGCGCTGGCATAGCCATAGCTGTGGCCCACGGCGCAGATGCCGCAGATGCGCTCGGCGATGTAGCCAAACTGGTGCATGTCGCGCTTTTCGGTGAGCTTCTCGAGTCCGCGGTGCACAAAGCCGATCTGCGGAATTGCCTCGATGACGCGGTCGTCCTCGATCACCAGGTCCAGATGAAGCGGCTCGGGCAGCACCGGGTGCTGCGGGCCAAACGGAATAACGGAGCGATGTGCCATGGACTTTACGCCTCCTTTTTCTGCTTGTCGCGGGCGGCCTTGGCGGCAAGCGCCGCGCGGACCTTGGCCGCTTTCTCGGGATCCATGGCGGCGAGCTTTGCCTCCATCTCGGCAGCCTTGAGCGCAGCCTTGGCGGCAGCTTCATCGTGCTGAGCATCGGAGCCGGCAGCCGCAGCGGGCTGAGCAGCGGCGCCCGCGGCATCGCCGGCGCTGGCAGCGCCCTCCCCTGCAGCAGCCGCAGCAGCGGCGGCCTTCTCGGCCGCGGCCTTGCGCGCCTTGGCCTCGGCAGCCGCGCGGACTTTCATGGCCTTCTCGCGCGCAGCCTTCACCTCGGGCGTGATAACGCTCATGGGCTCGGCAGTCGAGACCTGGTAGAAAAAGCCCTTAAAGTCGATCTGCATATCGGTGATGGCAAGACCGAATAGGTCGTGCACTTCGTTTTCAAACGGGAATATCGCCGGATAGTACGAGCTGATGGACGGAATCTCCTGGTACCGATCAATTCCCTCAACCACCAGGTTCTCGATCGGATAGCTGCCATCCTGCGCAATATGCTCCTGAGCAGAGCGAACGTTGATAAACGTATAGACCAAGCGATACGAGCCGTCGTCGACGTTGCGCTCGGCGTGCATTTGCACAAAGCGGGCACCGGCGCCCTTGAGCGTCTGGACATGCGACAGGAGCTCGTCGATCCCGACGGTGGTATAGATAGCCTTTTGCATTACTCGGCCTCCTTTGCAGCGACGGACGCGGCGAGCGTCCCAGCAGATGCGTCGCCAGCGGCGGGCACGTCGCCGGCCTCAGCCGCAGCCACAAACCCGTCCTCGCCCAGCTCAACGCCACCGTCCCAGGTTGCGGCGCCGCCCACGGTAAGCGGGTCGCCGCCGGCGCGCATCACGGCCTCCTTCTGGTCCAGGATGCCGCACGCCTCCACGATGGCATCGATCACGGTCTCGGGGCGAATGGCGCATCCGGGCGCGTACACGTCCACGGGAATCGCGCGGTCCACGCCGCCGATCACGTTGTAGGCATCGCGGAACACGCCGCCCGAGCACGCGCAGATGCCGCAGGCCACCACGCACTTGGGCTCGAGCATCTGGTTGTAAATCTGGCGCACGACGGGCAAGTTCTGAGCGTTGACCGAGCCCGTCACCAAAAAGATGTCCGCATGCTTGGGGTTGCCGGTATTGACCACGCCAAAGCGCTCCGCATCGAACAGCGGCGTGAGCGAGGCCAGCACCTCGATATCGCATCCGTTGCAGCTCGAGCCGTCGTAATGAATAACCCACGGCGAGCGCGACATTTTATGATCCATGGATGCCGCCTCCTAAATAAACACGTCGACGAGGATGGGCATAAGGTTGAGCAGGCCAAACACCAGCGCCACGCCCCAACCGAGCTTAAAGCAGCTGCGCCAGGTACTGCGGGCAAAGGTGTTATCGATCAGCACCTCGACAAAATACGTCGCGACCATCACGACCAGGGCTACGACCCAGCTCACCGGGTTGTCCCAGACAAAGAACATGCCCACCCACATCAAAAACAGCACGGTCTCGCACCAGTGCATAAGGGTCATCTTGGCCAGCGTGCCGCCGCTCATCTCGGTGGCGACGCCCTGGACAATCTCCTGATGCGCGTGATGTGAGTACGAAAGGTCAAACGGCGACTTGCGCAGCTTGATGGTAAGCACCGCGAGCAGTGCGAGGAAAATGGGCGCGCTGTACACGATGATGGGGGCCGACTGCCCCGTCACGGCGATGGAGTCGAAGCTGTCGGTGGCAAGGTACAGGCCCACACTCATCAGCAAAACGGCGGGCTCGTAACTCATAACCTGCAGCAGCTCGCGGTCGGCACCGACCTGGGCAAACGGGCTTTGCGTCGAAGCGGACGCCAGCACCACAAAGATCGCGGCGAGCGTAACCATAAAGGCGCACAGCAGCGTATTGGAGCCCGACACAAAGATGCCGCCGCCCACGACGGTAAAGATGAGCGCGCACGCCATGTAGGTATCGTCCATGGTGTTTACGCTGGCGGGGGCCTTGCGCAGCAGCTTGGCAACGTCGTAGAACGGTTGCAGCAGGCGCGGGCCCACACGGCCCTGCATGCGAGCCGAAAGCTTGCGGTCAACGCCGTCGATCAGGCCACCCACAAGCGGCGCCAGCAAAGCAAACGCCACGGTGCCAATAAAAATGCCCACGACGCCCGAGCCTTCGAAATACTTGCCGCGCAGCACCGAGGGCGCGCTCATGGCAAGCCGCTCGGGCCCAATCCACGCGCAACACAGCAGCGCAAACAAGATAATGCTGCAACACACGACGCTACCCGCGGGGCCAATACGCTTCTCGCCAAGGGCGTCCTCCGAGTACCAATTGCGCTTTTCGGCCTTCACCTCGTGTCCCATCGAGCCACGGAAATGGCGATATTTGTCGGTCCCCACACCCGAAAGGTACACGTTGACGTGCGGTTTGTTGCTCACGCGGAATGAAGTCAGCAGCACCACGGCGATAAACGCCACGATAACCACCATCAGATACATGGAGTCCTTGCCAATAACGTACGGCACGCGGCCAAACACCATGGCCAAGTAAGGCGACACCAGGCCGCTCGAGATGAGCGGGAACGCCACGCAGCAAAGAATCAGCAGCGCGGCGATGGTGTTGAGGGCCATCCATTCGGTCTTATGGACATTGACCTCAACGTTTTGAGCCGTGGGGTCGACGCCCGAAAGCTTGGCAAGCCACTTGCCCCAGAAGAAGAACGTCGCGGCCGAGCCAAAGGCAAGCACCATGATCATGAGCACGTTGCCGGTCTGCGCGAACGCCACCAGGGCGCCCCACTTGGACACGAGCATGCCAAACGGTGCCACGAACATGCCCATGATGCCCAGCATCATCAGACGCGTAAGGTGCGGCATGCGGCTGAACATACCGTCCATGTCCTCGATATTGCGGCTGCCGATATGATGCTCGGCCGTGCCCACGCACAGGAACAGCAGCGACTTGGCCACCGTGTGGAACAGGATCAGGAAGATGGCGGCCCATACGGCCTCGGGCGCGCCGACACCCAAGCAAGCACTGATGAGGCCCAAGTTGGAAATGGTGGAGTACGCGAGGACGCGTTTGGCGTTGCTCTGCGAGATGGCCATGAGGGCAGCGAGCAAAAACGTGATGGCACCCACGCTCGTGACCATAAAGCCGGTCACGGGATAGATGGCATAGAGCGGGCTGAGCTTGACCATCAGGAACACGCCGGCTTTGACCATGGTTGACGAGTGCAGCAGGGCACTCGTGGGCGTGGGGGCAACCATGGCACCCAATAGCCAAGTGTGGAACGGCATCTGTGCGGCCTTGGTGAGCGCGGCAAGCGACAGCAACAGGACCGGCATCACCAGCAGCGCGGATTGCGCGGTTCCGGCGCTGGAAAGCTCGATCATGCCCGAGATGGTCAGCGGCATGCCGTTAACGTGCAGGTACATGAGTCCGGCCAAAAACGCGATGCCGCCCAGCATGTTGAGGATGATCTGGGTGAAAGCGTTTTTTATGGCCTCGGGCGTGCGCGTGTAGCCAATCATGAGGAACGAGCACACGGTGGTGATTTCCCAGCCACAGAACAGCCACTCAAGGTTGTCGCTTGTCACGATGACGAACATGGCCGAGAGGAACAGGAACATAAGCGCCAGGAACTGCGGGCGTCGGTCGGGCGCCGCCTGCCCGCGCAGCGCTGCCTCGTGCTCGTCGTGGGCCTGGAAGTCCTTCATGTAGCCCAGGGCGTACACGCAGATAAGGCTGCCGACGATGCCGACGGCGAGGACCATGATCACGCTCATGTAGTCTAGGTAGAGCGGTGTCGCCGTGACGGCTTCGGTCGCGGGCAGCGTCATGGCAGCGAAGGCGAGCGAGCCCACCAGCTGGACTATGCCGAGCACCGTGGTGAGCACGTTCCTATATTTGTACGCGTTGTACAGGATGACAGCACACAGGATGACATCGATGGCGGAGCTGATGATCGAGAGCATATGCGAGGTGCCGGGGGCAACCTCAAAGCTCTGCGGACCCGCACCAAAAAACATGACGGCGACTACAACTGTCACCGCCATAATAATGCCGGAGCCTATGAGCCCCACCGCATCGCGGGCGCGGTCACCGCGCGCGAGCAGCATGCCCAGCGCCGGTACCAGCGGAAACAGGGTAAGGAAATACAGTAGCGTCATACCATCACTCCCCCATGCAAAAACGCTGCAATTGTTTAACGTTATAGCTCAGTTGAGGAGTAGCGGCGGCGGGTTTTCGGTCAACTGGGGAGTTTTAGGCGTACGGGGTAACGAGTCTGTCCGCTTTGGAGCAGAGAGGCGACGCTCCCCCTATCGCGGCGGCGGGCGCACGGGCCACTGCGCGCGGTTTATTAACCACTTTGGAGGATGTTCCAGTAGGCTCACGACGGTCCAAAAAGTTGGCGCGGCAAGAAAAATGCGCCCCTGTGGGCGCACCATCCCGTTCGCTATTCCGCCTTTTTAACGCGCGGCTTGCGACCGCGCGGCTTATCAACCAGCGCGGACTCACCGCTCTCGCGATACTGGCGGCACCAAGCCTTGACCGAAGACTCACTGGGAATCTTGTGCTTGATCATGGCCTCGCGAACCGTTAAGCCGTTTTCCAAGCGGTCCTTGACCACGGCGAGCTTAACTTCGTACGAATAGGTGTGATGATGCGAACCGGCGTTGAGAACGGCGTCGGCACCGCCTACGGCATACGCGCGGGCCCACTGACGAGCCGTGGCCTGGGGAATGCCAAGCTCCGCGGCGAGGGCGCGATGACCGACCCCCTCTTGGAGGATCTCGACGGCGCGCTGCCTAACCTCGGGCGCATGCGTGCGAGTCCTAGTTGCTTCCGACATACCTGCCACTTCTTAGCCTTAACCGTTAATCTGCTTTCTTACGTGCAAGTTAGATAGTAGCATTTTACTGTTTGCTCAAAGCAGTTAATTAAAATAGACGCGGCGTTATCTGGGCATTTGGCACCAATTTACGACATTTCTTTATCGATTATTTACGCTGGTAGCTGACTCGCAGCCAATCGTCATTCGCCTGTCAACAAAATTGACACCTCTTTATGTCCTTTGGCATAGAGGATATAGTTATTAACCCCTCCCCCAATAATTTTGAGTAATCGGCAAGGCAGTAGACGTCCTTACTCCTCATGATTACCGCGCATTGCCATCCACCGAAGCAAAACAAAAAGGGCGGGGCCTGCTGCGCTTGCAGGCCCCGCACCGGTTGACACCCGACGGGACACAGCCGGGCGAGGCGGATCCGTGCTACCGCCCCGCCTGGCCGCGATGTTCAACTACAGCTCGTTGGCCGCGTGATACGCCGTGCGAATGGCGCTCGCAATGTCGGCGGTGCGCTCGCCCGAGCAGTCGCCCACGCAGGTCACGGGCACCGTCACGCCATCCAGGTCAAACGCGTTGGCCTTGGAGCCCACGGCCATCACCACGTAATCGCAGGCGATCTTCACCGGCTCCTCGGCGCCGTCCTCGGTGGTGCGAATGGCCTCCACGCCCTCGTCGGTAATGGCGGTCAGGCGGGTCTTCACGTGCTGCTCCACGTTGTGCTCGGCAAAATCGCTCATGATCAGTGGCAGAATGGTCTCGGACTCGCCCGCGGCAATCTTGTCGAGCATCTCCACGATCGCCACCTCGCAGCCGTGCTGCAGCAGGTACTCGGCAGTCTCGGTGCCCACCAGGCCACCGCCAATGACGGCGACGCGGCCCGTAAGCTCCACCTTGCCGGCCAGCACGTCCCAACTCGAGACGACCTTGTCCGAATCGGCACCGGATACGGGAATGACCACGTCGTGCGCGCCTACGGCCACAATCGCGGCGTCGGCGGCGTTGAGGTCCGCGGGGCTAGCGGCATGGTTGAGCTCAACCTTCACGCCCAGGCCGGGCAGAATCTTCTCGTAGTACTCGACCGAGCGCATGATCTCGTCCTTGCGCGGGGGCGCGGCCGCCAGCACAATCTGACCGCCCAGATGATCGCTCGCCTCGTAGACGGTCACGTCGTAGCCGCGCTTGGCCGCCACGCGCGCGGCCTCCAGGCCGGCAATACCGCCGCCCACCACGGCAATCTTCTTGTCGCCCTCGCCCGGCTTAATAGCGATGGTCGCCTCGTCGCCGTTCTCGGCATTGAGCACGCACGAGATGTACTGGCGGTTTTGAATCGCATCGACGCAACCCTTGTTGCAGTTGAGGCACTCGCGGATGGGCTCACCCGTGGCGGCCTTGAGCGCAATGTCGGGGTCGCACATGAGCGAGCGGCCGTACGCGACGATGTCGGCCGAACCGTCCTCCAGGATCTTCTCGCCGGCCTCGACCGAGACAACGCGGCCGACGGTTGCCACCGGCACAGAGACCAGGGCCTTGACGCGCTCGGCCACGGGCAGCGTCCAGTTGTAGGGCATGGCGCCCATGGGCGGAATGGTGTCGCCCATGTTACCGGTGTGGTTGGCCTGCGCGACCTGGATCATGTCGATGCCCGCGCCCTCGAGCAGCTTGGCAAACTCGCAGGCCTCGTCGGGCTGCAGACCGCCCTTGCCGCGCGGCGTGCCGTCGGGGTTCTCCATGATCACGGGGAGCTTGTACTCCACCATCAGCTGCGGCGCGGCCTCCTTAATGGCGGCGACGACCTCGAGCGCATAGCGAACGCGGTTCTCGAACGAGCCACCGTACTCGTCGGTACGCTTGTTGAGGATGGCAGAGCACAGCGAACCCACCAGGCGGTCGCCGTGGACCTCGATGGCATCGATCCCAGCCTGCTGTGCGCGGGCGGCCGAGGCGGCGATGGCCTCCTTGATCTGGGTGAGCTGCTCCACGGTGGCCTCGTTCACAAAGTGCTGCATGTCGTGGTGCAGCTTGGCGTAGGCCTGCTTGCGGATCTCGTTGGACTCGGCCATTTTGGCGGCAAAGGTCTCCTCGTCGCCGGCGGCCTTGGCCTCCTGCGCAGCTTTCGCAGCGGCCATGGAGCCCATGACCATGCGGCCGACGCCGGGCACGTCATACTCGGGGTGGAACAGCTGCAGCGCGACCTTGGCGCCGTGCTTGTGAACAGCGTCGGCCAGCGCCTTAAACGTGGGGATCTGGGTGTCGGTCGCCAACTTGGGCGTGGGGCTTGCGGTCATAACGGGAGCAACGTCGCCGATGACGATGTAGCTCACGCCGCCACGGGCCAGGCGCTCGTAAAAAGCCAGGCTGCGCTCGCCGATGGAACCGTCGCGCTCCTCGTAGCCGGTGGTCAGCGGCGGGAACATAATGCGGTTTTTGAGCTCAAGGGGGCCAACCGTAATGGGCTGGAGCAGCTTGGATGCAGGTGCGGTCATGGACATTCCTCTCTTGTAGGCGCGGCGGCGATGATGCCGCGTAGTTGTCTAGAGGATATGGCATGGGAGCACAGTGGCGCAACGGAAATCGGCAGACAGCAGGTAGCGGCAGGTGGATGGGGCGGGGCGGCCCGTCGGTTTGTCTCAATCCGTAACAGTTAGGCCCACTTTTGGCCTCCACCTGTTACAGATCGAGACAAACCAACCCGGCCCGCTAGAACATCTAAATCTGTAACAGCTACTCGGCAAAATCCATCCCTCGTGTTACAGAATTAGATAAACGGGGGCCGGCTGCCGAAAAATCTCGTTCTGTAACATCTATCGGCCAAAAACGGCCCCACGTGTTACAGATCAAGACATTCCCCTCGGCCCATCCTCAACAATCTCAATCCGTAACATCTAGGCCCGCTTTTGACCCCTACCCGTTACAGATTGAGATTTTGTTTGAGATTTGCCGAGGGACTATATCCACGCGTCATCGAAGCCACTGCGACAGAAGTGCGACATTACTGCGACAGAAGTGCGACATTACTGCGACAGAGGTGCGAAATAGATCGACCACCTTACCTTATCGTGTAGAACTGTTTTGGGTCGTTATGGGATGAGCCGTGCCATTCGAGCAGCCCGTCTTCCTCAATTAACTTACCAAGCACCCGGCTTGCTGTGCGGCGATTTCTCCCGATGTGCGCTGCAAGCTCCCTTGCTGTCACCCTTCCGTTCGCAAAGGCCAACCTGACGGCGGCGAGCTCATACTCCCCCAATGAGGCGATCACCTCCGGTGATACCTTGTCCTCGAGAGCCTCGCTTCTCCTTACGGTTCTGGCAACGATATTGTTCTCAAGCGTTAGCTGAACCCTTGCCCCATCAGGTTCCGTGTAGACCGGATCATTGAGCAGAGAGTTTTGCATCTCGGTATAAATGCGCTTGACGCCCTCGTTTAGCTCCCGAACCCAACCAAATTCAACCAGCGTGCGCGCGATGCGTGGGTTGCGCGAGTAACGAGTGGTCCTCATGTTGTCGAGCGTCACGATATTGGGAAGCGCGCCTGGACTGATGATTTCCAAACGGTCGTCGAACATCGAGACCCGGATGTAGTCGCCGCGGAACGAGTAGTCGCGATGTGTCACCGCGTTGACCAAGCCCTCGAACCAGGCGAACTCAGGATACTCAGGCACGGTCTGGAATTTCCCGTCGGGCCCCAGGAACTGAAATTCGCGGAGCATGCTCGAGATGAGTTCGTAGGCGTCTTGGATCACCTTAGGCAGCGGCCCACAGAAGCTTCGTTCTTTCGTGATGTTGAGACGCTCGCCCGTCTCCATTTTGACGCCGTCGTAGCGCAGGACACGGACTCGCGCCTGTGGCATCATCGCGGACGGATCCAGCGCGAATAGCAGGGCTCCAGCAACGGTCAGCTTTCCGTCACGCATAAAACGACGACTTCTAAGGACCTGCTCGTCGGAAACTTCGGTTCCAAGAATCCCTTTGTAGCGATCAAGCACTTCATGGTCCACGTCATCTAGGGAGGAATCCTCAACAAGCTCGTCCTCGAAGATTCTCTGCCCCTTATCGTACTCGAGGGCAAATACCTGTTCGCGGCTGAGCCTCACGCTCTTGTCGTCCTGCCGCAAGAAAACCTCGCCGTCGCTCACGCGAGCAACAGAGTGGTTGGTCGAGGCATCGATGTCCAAAACGAGAACGAAGTCCTCCTCGCCCGAAGAATTGACCACGGGGATTCGGTCTTTGCGGACAATAGGGGTTGGCGTGCAAGTCGTGAGCGCAGCGCGCTCGAATTTCTCAATGTCGCGCGCGCCGTTACGCTTGAAGCCCGTTACCTCACCATTATCCTCGATACCGATAACGAGCTTGCCTCCCGCCGAGTTGGCGAATGCACTAATATGCTTCGCAATCTCCTTGTCATCCTTGCGGGCGCTCTTTCGATCGAAGTACTGATTCTCCCTGAGAGTGGAAAATAGAATCACATCGTTTGTCGCAATGGGTTGCTGCATTGCCGCCTCCTTACATGGCTCCATAAAGAAGTGTAAGTCAAAGGCATCGTATAGACGGCCCCTACATAGCGGCCCCTTTATTGTTTTTAAGACGTCACTGTTTCTAGTTAAGGATCGTTAAGGGTCGTCGCAGCTCCTTCCAATTGGAGTCTATCAATCGACAAGTCAATCCATCCGGCCCGTGATTATCGATAGCCCGTCCGCCTCACATAATAAAAAGAGTCAAGATTCACTCATAAAGGAGAGCAACAACAAAATCTCAATCTGTAACAACAACTCGGCAAAATCCGTCCCTCGTGTTACAGATTTAGACAAACGGGACCCAACCCACCGGTATATCTCGATCTGTAACACCTGGCCGCCCAAATCGGGTCTAGATGTTACAGATCGAGATTTTGTTTGAGATGTTGGGAATTGGGCTGAGAGAACAGTCCCGGAATAACAAAAAAGCTCGCCGGCTAGGCCGACGAGCTGCAAGTTCTTGGTCGCGGGGGCAGGATTTGAACCTACGACCTCCGGGTATTGTAGTGCTATAATTTTATACGGTAATTTTCTAATACTTTCTGCTGGTAGATATATATTTTTTATCCCGCTGTTGCTAACCTAATCCCTAAGTCTCCCTATGATAGTGGGGACAATAGTAGGGACACAGAACGGAGCAAATATGCCGAGAGAAAGGCTCCAACCCGGTCAAGACACCATCGACAGTGCACACATCAAGGAGGACCCGCGCGGCGGATACCGCATGAAATGGAGCATCAGGCTCCCTGACGGCATCACGCTCCGCCGGGACACCAGAGGCAGCGTGACAAAAGGCGAACTTCGCGCAAAAGCCCATCGGCAGGCCGAAGAGTTAAAAGCCACATGCGGGCTGAAAAGCAATTGGAGCGGTTCTGACCTTTTCGGAGGATACATAAAATCCGAGGTGTTGCCGAGCATAGAGGAAAACGCTCGCCTCCGCCCATCGACCAGAGAACGCTATGCCCTCTGCCTCTCTATCGCAACGGAAGCCCTTGGGGGCTACCCGATTGCGGACGCCCTACGCGCCGGTACCTTTGGTAAGGCCCTCTGCCTGATTGCCGAAAAGCACGGAACAGCAACGGCACGACAGGTGCGGAAGGTCGTCAACAAATGGGTCATACAACCCCTAATTATGTGCGGTGCGCTCAACTCGAATCCAATTGCAGGGATAAGCTTCGACCTACCTGAAAACAAGGCGAGCAACAAGCCGCAAGGAGGGCAGGGACTTTCGGAGAACGAATGGGGAAAGGCGCTCGATTGGCTCTTGTCAGACGGCTGGAAGAGCGCCATGCCGAAAGATGGCTCCATACGCGGAAAATATTCCCGTCAGCAGCTTGTAAATGCGCAAAGGGCAATCGTGGAGTTAACAGCGCTGCAAGCCGTCACGGGACTGCGCATCGGTGAGGCGCGAACCCTCACTTGGGACAAGGTGAGTAAGAGCTGTGACTCGGTTGAAGTTACCAACGAGGCCAGCAAGACCCACCGAGGCCGAATTGTCCCCGTTCTCGACTCGCGCGTCATCTCGTTGCTCGAAAATCGCCGAGCCGAAAGTAGCGGAGTCGGGTTGGTTTTCCCCGCTCCCGCAACCGATAATCCGTGGCGCGAATGGGACAAGTCCAACTGCTCGAAGGCCGTTCGCACCCTTTATCGTCAGATTGCAAGCGACTGTGACATAGAACTTTTGCAGACGGCCCGTTCCCATGTTTGGCGAGCAACCCTCCACACCATTGCCCGTGACAGAGGCGTCCCGATTGAGATAAGAGCGGCGCTCTTTGGTCACGACCCGGAGACGGCCCGGCGTTACTACACCGACACACGAGATGTCAGCGGAGTAATTGACCTATTCTCGTAGCACCCGAACATGCGATTACCCTCCCCCTCGCAGCTTCACCCATCGGGCCCCAAGGACACGATTTCTGGCCGACACCGTTTTCGGCCGTCGGGTCAGAACAATGATGAGACCGATAGGGAGGGCAGGGCCAACAACCGATAGGGCCACTTCAACTTGATGGCTCAGCGCTCCGCAAACAGATTTGAGTCGAAAAAGCCCCTCAACGAAACGCCGAGGCCCCTCGCTATGCGATCGATATTCTCGATAGACACGTTTCGCTTGCCCGTCTCGACTTCGGCAAAATAGGTACGAGACATCTCGATGGAGTATGCGAATGCCTCTTGACTCATGCCGAGCTCGCCCCTCAGCTCCTTAATACGAAGCCCCACGCGCATCCTTGGGTCAAGCTCAGTCATCGGCACCTCCTATCCGCCGGTGTCAATGATTCAGGCCAACCCTATATAAGTCACACCTATATAAGTGACAATTTGAAATACAATGCAGATAATGGGGTATTGCAATCAGAAAGGAACCATGATGGATACGGAGATTCCGAAGAAGACGGGCGATATGGTCTCCGGGAATGCAGAGGAAAAGGAGGAGGAGAGCGCTAAGAAGCCGCTCATGCTCTTCGGGCGCGAGTTCTCCCGCAAACAGGTCTGCGCGGCTGGTGCGGGAATCCTCTGTGCGGCGCTTCTCATCGGCGGCGGGGCTTACGCCATCTCACATGCCAGTTGGACGGGAGATTCCAATGCCCCTGCGGTGTCCCAGTCAAAGGACGATGAGAAGCAGGACATGGTACTTACCCTTGAGGTAAAGGCTGACGGCTGGGATGCGGACACATCCACGCCCGTCATCGCGCATATCGAGGGAGCGGACGGCGAGGTGGACTTCTACACCGCTATCGACGCGAATAAACAGGTGACTGTGAAGGTTGGCAAGTCCGGCACCTATACCGTCACATTCATCTCACCGGTGAACGCCGACGGTTCCATCTATAAGGTGTCATCGAAGAAGGTTACCGCCGGGAAGGCCGACAAGAAGACGGCCAGCACGGGTGTGACTTTCAACAAGGTGGATGCGGATAAGGTGACGAAGGATGACCTGACCGCCATTGCCAAGGACGTTGCGGAAGCCGTGAAGAAGGGCGATTCCACCCTGACCGGAGACAAGGGCGCTGAGGTCGTGAAGAAGTTCGAGGACAACATCAAGAAGAACCCGAACGCCGATACAGATGCCGTCGAGAAGGAGACCGGGAAGGCCGAGGAGACCGCCAAGGAGGACAAGTCCGATGCGAAGACACCGGAGACCTCTAACGGCAAGAGGGATGATGGAAAGGCCACAGGCGGCTCCGATAATTCTGGAAATAAGAGCAATTCATCCTCCAAGAAAGACGAGGGAAAATCCGATAGCAAGCCGAATGGCGGCAACAGCAGCAACTCTGGCTCGAACACCAATTCAGGCAGCTCATCGAAAAAGGATGACACCCCGGCGCATCAGCACAACTGGGTAGCCCAGACAAAGACCGTCCATCACGACGCTCAGTACAAGACCGTCCACCATGACGCACAATACAAGACCGTCCACCACGACGCAGTTGTAAAGTATGTCAGCATTTGCAATAACTGCGGTGCGGATATTACCGGGAACGAAGCTGCTCATTTTGAGAACTCGCTGCTTAACGGTGGCAACTGCGGTTCTTGCCACGAAGAGTCTCGCACCGTGCAGGCTGCTTACGACGAGCAGGTAAAGGTGGCCGATGCATATGATGAACAGGTGCAGGTGAGCGCAGCATGGGACGAGACCGTGACCACCGGGTACAAGTGCTCTTCCTGCGGTGCCACGAAATAACTTGAAAGAGCAAGGCAATCGTCTATTTCAGGCAAGGAAAACCCCGACCAAATGTGAACTGCGCCCCAATTCTTGGACGGGCTAATAAGCGGCCTACGCCGCACA
>NZ_QSBB01000024.1:0-34479 GCF_003465595.1 Collinsella sp. AF05-9 | reverse complement strand
ACCGCCTCGCGGTGACATCGTTTTTATGTCAACCTTGGTCTAACAGAGCCAAAGGATATTCCGGCAAGCAACGAGACGAACCATCTGGGCCTGACACAAGACGCCTATGTGCGAGCGATGCTGGAGGTCTGCGATCGCTACTCGGTGCCGGTGATTGACCTGTATGCGCAAAGCGGCATCAGCCCGTTTTTGCCGGAGCACCGCGAGCTCTACATGCCGGACGGTCTGCATTACAGCCCTGCCGGCTATGAGCGCCTGGCGCATCGCATTGCCGCGGGCCTCGCCGCCGTTTGCCGCTAAAAGGATGCCGTTTACGGGGATTATAGAGTTAACGTTCACCCTATAATCCCCGTTCGCGTTACACTAGGGTAAACGTTCACCCATCAATAACGTCAGAGGGGACAGCAATGGGTTGCAATCAGATTCTGGACCGTTATATCGAGCAGTTGATCGAGACCTCTACGCCGCAGGCGCCGGCTTGGAACATCGAAAAGCTCCGTGCCGGCAAGGAAAATACCTGGAATTACATTGATGGCTGCATGATCAAGGCGCTCATCGAGCTGTACGAGATCACGGGCGAGCAGCGCTATCTGACCTTCGCCGACGATTACATCGACTTTTTTGTCCAGGACGATGGCACCATCAAGCATTACGATCCCCAAGAGTACAACCTCGACAACGTTAATGCGGGCAAAACCCTCTACAAGCTCTATGACCTAGTGGGCAAGCCCAAGTACCGCGCCGCAATGGATACCATCTACCGTCAGCTCGAGACCCAGCCGCGCACCAAAGAGGGCGTGTTTTGGCACAAGGCCGTCTATCCCAACCAGATTTGGCTCGATGGCATGTACATGGCGCAGCCGTTCTACATGCAGTACGAGCTGAGCTTCCACAACCGTCGCGCCTGCTCGGATAGCTTCCATATGTTCCAGGTCGTGCGCGACCTGATGCGCAACCCCCTCAACGGCCTGTACTATCACGCCTACGACGCGAGCCGCAAGCAGTTCTGGTGCGATCCGGTCACCGGTCTTTCGGCTAACTTCTGGCTGCGCGCCGAGGGCTGGTTTGCCATGGCACTTATCGACACCTGGGAGCTCATGCCGCCTTCGATGTCGGCCGAGAAGGACGAGATTCGCAAGATGTTCCACGATCTGATCGACGCCATGCTGCCGTATCAGGACGAGCAGACCGGCATGTGGCACCAGGTCATCAACCTGCCCAATATCGCCCCCAACTATCTGGAGGAGTCGGGCAGCGCCATCTTCGCCAACGCCATCATGAAGGGCGTGCGCCTGGGCGTGCTGGGCGAGCGCTACTACCAGTACGGCCGCCGTGCGTTTGACGGCATCTGCGACACGTGCCTGTCCGAGCGCGATGGACAGTTGGCGCTTGACAATATCTGTCTGGTGGCGGGCCTTGGCAACACCGCGCACCGCGAGGGCACGTTTGGCTACTACATGAGTGAGCCCGTCGTCAAAAACGACGCGAAGGGCGTGGCGCCGCTGGTGCTCGCCTATATCGAGACCATGCATCATGACAAGTTGGCCGGTAAGCGCGATCCGCTCGCCCCCTCGGGCGTCTGCTCCATCGACGACCCGTTTGGCGGCTACACGCCGGGCATCAATGCGTGCAAGGAGGCCTAGGCATGGCGCAGTCGAAAGGCGCGCTGAGCGTCGGTGTGCGCCTGCACGACCTGCCCGAGGGCACGGTGGAGGAGCGCATTCGCATGGCAGGCAAACTGGGTTTCTCGTGCATCCAGCTGCCGAGCAAAGTACTCTACAAGTCCTTTGGCATTAACCGTTCCGGCCTTACGAACGAACTCGCCGACCATCTGCGCGAGGTGCTCGACACCAACGGCGTGCAGGTGGCGGTGCTCGGCTGCTATAAAAACCTGGCAACGCCCGATCAGAATCAGCTGGTGGATACCTATGCCGAGTACGAGGCGTGCCTGAGGTTCGCGCGCTGGCTTGGGGGCTGTCCGGTGGGGACCGAGACGGGGCGCCCCAACGCGCAGAACAAGATGGCCGATGACCGTTTTTCGGCCGCTGCGCTCGATGCGTTTTGCAAAGGACTCGCACGCGTGTGCTCGATGGCCGAAAAGGAGGGCGGCGAGCTTCTGATTGAGCCCGGCTGGAACGAGATCGTCAACACGCCCGAGCGTTGCCGCGAGGTTCTGGAACGCGTTTCGAGCACCGCACTCGGCGTGATCTACGATCCGGTGTCGCTGCTGCACCCCGCGATCGTCGGTGAGGCTTCCGAGCAGGTGTCGCGCATGCTGCATTTGTGCGGCAGCAAGATTCGCGTGCTGCATGCCAAGGACTACGAGATTGTAGACAACGAGGACCAGGATGGCTGGTGCGATGGCTCGGGCTCTCGTTTGGTATGCCACGGCGCCTGTACGTGCGGAAACTTTGATTTTGAGGCCATTGCCGCCTGGGCAGCCGCCGCGCGACCGGGCATTATGACCGTTATCGAGAACAGCACACCGTCCACGGTCGAGCGTTCGCGCGACGAGTTGCTGCGCATGGGCCGCAGCGTGATGTGCGAGCACGTGATTCTGTAACGAAGCAGGTTGGCGAAAGAGATTGTCGTAGAGGTCCAGGAGAGGAACCGATGGCTATTCATATTGTTGAGGAAGCGAACCGCTGCCTAGGTTGCAAAAAGGCGTTCTGCCAGCTTAAAGGCTGCCCGGTGCAGACGCCTATTCCGCAGGTCATTGACTTGTTCAAGCAGCGTCGTCTGGAAGAGGCAGGTGAGCTGCTGTTCCAGAACAACCCCATGAGCGCGGTCTGCTCCATGATCTGCAACCATTCGGGCCAGTGCGAGGGCGCGTGCATTCAGGGCCGCAAGGGCGCACCGGTGCATTTTTCGAGTATCGAGAACTAAATCTCGACTGCATATTTGGACCGTAAGGAGTGGAAGCCCGCGCCGTCGTGCGGCAAGCAGGTTGCCGTGGTCGGTTCCGGTCCTGCCGGCATTACCGTGGCCATTAAGATGGCCCAGCTGGGCTGTGCCGTCACGGTGTTTGAGCAACGCCCCGAGATCGGCGGCGTGCTGGAGTACGGCATCCCCGAGTTTCGCCTGCCCCGTGCTCTCGTGCAAAAGTACCGTCACGTGATGTGCTCGCTTGGCGTACGCGTCCGTCCCTCGACCACCATTGGCGGCGCGCTGCATATCGACGACCTGTTGCGCGACGGCTACGATGCGGTCTTTGTCGGTACCGGTACCTGGCGCGCCCGCAAGCTGGGTATTCCCGGCGAGTCGCGTGGCAACGTACTGTTTGGTATCGATTACCTAGTCGATCCCACGAGCGTGGCGATCGGTCAGAACGTGGCGGTTATCGGCGCCGGCAACGTGGCCATGGATGTTGCCCGTACGGCTCTGCGCTCGGGCGCTCGCAAGGTTACCGTGTATGCCCGATCGCGCCATATCTCGGCCATCGATGACGAGGTCGAGCTGACCGAGCTTGACGGTGCCGAGATCGTGCGCGGCAAGGCGATTTGCGCCATCGACGATAACGGTCCGGTGTTCGAGACGGCTATCTTTGACGAGGACGACAACGTGGTGGGCTACGAGGAAGAACTTGACCATGTGCCCGCCGACACGGTTGTGATTGCGGCCTCGCAAGTGCCTAAGGACAAGCTGGTGCTTACGACGGGCGGTCTGGAGACCGACCATCGCGGTCTTCTTTCGGTCGATGAGTGCGGCATGACCACCGTGCCTGGCGTCTTTGCCGCCGGTGACGTGGTCAACGGCCCGCTCACCGTGGTCCATGCCGTAGCCGGCGCCAAGCTCGCCGTCGAAGGCATGACCAGCTATCTGGGCCTCTAACCCACCCCGCCCATCAGTTGCGGTGGAATACGGACTGTTTTGGCTGTCAAAGGCCTTATTTACTCCGTATTCCACCGCAACTTTTTGTGGGCTGAGTAAAAGCCGGGGGAGCGTGTACGGTCGGGTGCAGCGCAGTTGCTGATACGATAAGTACGTTAGCAACTGCCGCCGAGCGGCTCAAACGAAAGGAACCCTGTATGGAGTCTTCCGCCTACCCGATGCTCTTTAGCCCGATCAAGGTCGGTACGACCGAGGTCAAGAACCGCGTCTTTATGCCGCCGGTGTCCACGAACCTGGCCGATCATGGCTATGTGACCGACGACTTGGTCGATCATTACCGTGCCCGTGCCAAGGGCGGCGTTGGCCTGATCATCACCGAGGTCGTGACGGTCGAGCCCACCTATACCTATCTACCGGGTGACATGTGCTGCTACGACGACACGTTTATCCCTGGCTGGGAAAAGCTCGCCGCGGCCGTCCACGAGTATGGCTGCAAGATCATGCCGCAGCTCTTCCACCCCGCCTACATGGCCTTTAACATTCCGGGCACGCCGCGCCTGATCGCTCCGTCCTTTGTGGGCCCGTCCTATGCCCGCGAGGCGCCGCGCCCCATCACGGTCGATGAGATCCACGAGCTCACACATCAGTTTGGTGACGCTGCTGTGCGCATGCAGAAGGCCGGTGTCGACGGCGTCGAGGTCCATGCGGCACACGCCCACGGCATGCTCGGCGGCTTTTTGACCCCGCTCTATAACAAGCGCACCGACGAGTACGGCGGCTCGCTCGACGCCCGCATGCGCTTCCTGCTCGAGGTCATCGCCGAGATTCGCGAGCGCTGCGGCAAGGACTTTATCATCGACGTCCGTATCTCGGGCGACGAGTACACCGATGGCGGCCTGACCCTCAACGACATGATCTATGTCTCGCGTCGCTTGGAGAAGGCCGGCGTCGACATGATCCACGTGTCGGGCGGCACTACCATCAAGCGCGGCTCCGCCATTCCCGCCGCCGGTACGCAGCAGGCCTCGCACGCCGCCTGCTCGCGCGAGATCAAAAAGCACGTCAACATTCCCGTCGCCACCGTCGGCCGCATTAACGAGGCATGGATCGCCGAGGAGCTGATCGAGGACGGCGCTGCCGACATTTGCATGATGGGCCGCGCCAATCTGTGCGATGCCGAGTTCTGCAACAAGGCTGCTGCCGGCAACGCCGACGACATCCGCCCCTGCATCGGTTGCCTGCGCTGCCTGAACGGCATCATGTTCGGCAAGCGCATCTCCTGCACCGTCAACCCGGACGTGGAGCGTGACGAGGCTGGCTACGAGCCTGCCGCCGAGGCAAAGAACGTGCTCGTTGTGGGTGCCGGTCCCGCGGGCATGGAGGCAGCCTACATTGCCGCCAAGCGCGGCCATAACGTGGTGCTCGTGGATAAGCAGGACGAGCCGGGCGGCGAGATGCGCATTGCGGCCGTTCCGCCGGCAAAGCAGGAGCTCACGCGCGTGATCAAGTACCAGTATCGCCGTCTTGCTGAGGCGGGCGTGAAGTGCGTCTTTGGTACCGAGCTTTCGGCCGAGGACATTCAGCGCGACTACGCGGGTTACGAGGTTGTCCTGGCCTATGGCGCCGAACCCATCGCCCCGGCCTTTATGCAGGGCTTTAAGCAGGTCATGACGGCTGATGACCTGCTGGGCGGCAAGGCTTTCCCGGGCAAGAAGATCGTCATTGTGGGCGGCGGCACCGTCGGCTGCGAGACGGCCGATTACCTGGCCCCGTTGGTCAACGATCTGTCGCCGGCCAACCGCGATGTCACCGTCATCGAGATGACCAAGACGCTTGCCGCCAACGAGGGTGGCGCCGGTCGCGCGGTGCTCATCACGCGCATGCTCTCCAAGGGCGTTCACGTGCTGACCGAGGCCAAGGTGACTGAGATTACCGAGGACGCCATCAGTTACGAAAAGGACGGCGAGGTCCACACCATCGCCGACGCCGACACGCTGGTGCTTGCCATGGGTTACCGCCCCAACACCAAGCTGGCCGATGACCTTGCCGTTGCCGGCGTTGCCACCCACGTGCTGGGCGATGCCCAGAAGTGCGGCAACATCCGCGACGCCATCGGCGACGGCTACAAGGTCGCCTGCGAGCTGTAGGCTCTTGGCAAATAGGGGAGCGGCCGCCTTGCGGTGGCTCAAGCGATAGCCAATCAAAAAAGGCGCCGCGACACATGGATTGTCGCGGCGCCTTTTGCTTGGCGGTTTGTTGGGGGTCGGTGCGCCCCGTGGGCCTTATTACAGGCCCAAGATCTCCTTGACCTTGGCGATGATGGCCTCGTCGGTGGCGTTGGCAAAGAAGTACTCCTGGAAGTGCTCACCAGCGAGGGCGCCCTTCACCAGATCCTGATCGATCTCGCCCAGGACGTCGACGAGCGGACGCATGGTCACAGCGCGCACGCCGTCGAGGATCTTCTTGTTGCGCTGCTCGGGCTCAACGCGCTCGGCGGGGTAGCCGTTGCCCGAGCCAAAGCCAAAGAGCTTCTCGAAGGTGTACTCGAGGTTGAGCTCCTGGCCCCAGCCGTTCTTGAGGGCGAAGGGCATGGCGACGGCGTTGCCATCGTTGACCTGGGCAAAGGTGTAGGCATCCAGCGGGTCGGCAACATGGCCGCACAGCACGCCGGGGAAGGAGTTGCAGGCGAGCATGGCGCCCTCGCCGGTGCCGCAACCGGTCACGACGTAGTCGGCAGCGCCGGAGTTGAGCAGCACGGCGGCAAGAATGCCGTTCTGCACGTAGGTGAGGGGCTTGGAGTCGGCGTCGGCATACATGCCATAGTTAAAGACGGTGTGGCCCATGGGCTCGACAACCTTCTTAAGGGCAGCCTCGATCATGGGGTTCTTGGAGTTCTGAGAATTCTCGTTGATTAGAGCGATCTTCATTTGAGTTAACCTTTCAACTAAATCTTCCAGTTTTTTGTTTCTGTGCGCGGGCGGCGGCAAAGCCAACCCGCGATGAGCTATGCGGGCGGTCGGCAGTTAAGTCTGTCGCGAGTTCCGCACAAACCGAAGCGCCTGTGTTGGCTGGTGCGTGACGGTGGCGAGGGCGCGCGGAGTGCGGCAGATTGGCGTGAAAGAGGAGCGAAGCGTACTTCGGTACGCGAGCGACGGTTTGAGCGCCAAGGTGCCGTGCTCCGCGCGGCCGCAGCCTATTGCGGCTGTTTGCCGATGTAGGCGAGGATGCCGCCGTCCACGTACAGAATGTGCCCGTTGACGAAGTTCGATGCGTCGGAAGCCAGGAACACGGCGGGGCCCTTCAGGTCCTCGGGCGTGCCCCAACGGGCGGCCGGCGTCTTGGCAATGATGAACTGGTCAAACGGGTGGCGGCTGCCGTCGGGCTGCGTCTCGCGCAGCGGTGCGGTCTGCGGCGTGGCGATGTAGCCGGGCCCAATGCCGTTGCACTGGATATTGGCCTCGCCAAACTCGGAGCAGATGTTCTTGGTGAGCATCTTGAGTCCGCCCTTGGCGGCGGCATAGCCGGCGATGGTCTCGCGGCCCAGCTCGCTCATCATGGAGCAGATATTGATGATCTTGCCGTGACCCTTGGCGATCATGCCCGGCAGGCAGGCCTTGGACACGATGAACGGGGCATTGAGGTCGATGTCGACGACGCGACGGAAGTCCTCGGCGCTCATGTCGAGCATCGGGGTGCGCTGGATGACGCCGGCGTTGTTGACCAGAATGTCGGGCGTGGTGCCAAAATCGGCCTCGATCTTGGCGATGAGCTCGGCGACGACGGCCTCGTCGGTGACGTCGGCAACATAGCCGTGAGCATCAAAGCCCAGCTCGCGGTAGTGCTTCTCGGCCTCGGCGACCTTGTCGGCGTGACGGGCGTTAAAGGCGATCCTGGCGCCGGCTTCGCCGAGTGCCTCGGCCATGGCCATGCCGATGCCATAGGTGGCGCCGGTCACGAGCGCGACCTTGCCGTCCAGGCGGAAGCTGTCCATAAGGTTAGACATTACAATCCTTCCAAAAGAAACGTTCATCTATATAAGTCTTGCTTCTATTACAAGTTCAGTATAGGAGAAGCGGAGGAATTAAAAGTCAGGTTTTCCTAGAATCAGGTGAACGTTCACTTTTAAAAGGTGAACGGTTGTAGCCGCTCGTCGCGATATCTGCTACATGGAGTAGCGCCCGTGCGCATCGCATTTCTCCTCTCATAGATGCGCGGCGCAAGAGGTCCCGAGTTCAACACGAGCTCGGGGCCTTTTTGTTTGGATTACGGACGCATTGCCGGACGAAAACACTATGCGTTTGGTAAATAGTCGTATGAACGTGAAATTTGTATCTAGTTTCCGTACGCAAATAAGACGAAAACAGTTTGCGTCTGGTTCTAAGCCGTACGCAAATGTTTTTCGTCTTATAATACGGTTCAGATGAGCATGAAAAGGAGAGGGACCGTACGTATGGTTGTCAGAGAGAGTCCTACCGTCGAATACAAGGAAAGCGTAACGCCGACGTTTCTTAAAACGGTGAGCGCCTATGCAAACTACGGGACGGGCAAGATAGAGTTTGGCGTTGACGACGGTGGTGTTGCAGTCGGTCTTTCTGACCCGGTTGCGGAGTGTCTGCGCATCGAGAACATGATTAATGACAGTCTGGATCCTGCGCCTCGTTACACGCTCGAGCTCGACGAGAACCGCGGAACTGTAACGCTTACGGTTTACGAGGGGCAGGACAAGCCCTATCGAAGCAAGGGGAAGGCCTACAGGCGAAATGATTCGGCGACGGTAGAGGTCGACCGTTTTGAGTACGGCAGGCTGACGCTCGAAGGCAGCAATCTGACGTTCGATGCGCTCACCTCGGCTCGCCAGGACCTGAGTTTTCATACGCTCGAACACAAGTGCATCGAGCATCTAGGCATTTCTGAGCTCACGTCGGATATCATGCGAACGCTTCGCCTGCTCGGCAAGGATGGCTATACCAATGCCGCGGCGATATTGGCGGATAACAACGAATTTCCGGGCATCGACTGCGTTCGTTTTGGCGACACCGAGGACGTGCTTTTAGATCGTGAGACGACGACGGGCCTGTCTGCAATTGAGCAGGTTGATAGAGCAGTTGCCATGTTCGCGCGCTACTATCGTTATGAGCGCATCGAAGGTGTCGAGCGTGTTCAGACCGACCGGATTCCCCTCGAGGCATTCCGCGAGGCAGTTGCAAACGCTCTAGTGCATCGGACGTGGGACGTGCAAGCGAATGTTCAGGTTGCTCTGTATGATGATCGCGTCGTTGTGACTTCACCCGGGTCGTTGCCCGCTGGCTTGACGACGGAGCAATACCTGTATGGACAGATATCCGTGCTCAGAAATCCCATCGTTGCCGAGGTCTTCTTAAAGTTGGACTATATCGAGAAGTTTGGAACGGGAATTGCGCGCATTAGGCGTGCCTATCGCGATTCGATTAATCAGCCGGTCTTTGATATTCGTGGCGGCGTGGTAGCTGTCGCGTTGCCCGTTACCGATGCCTTTGAAGGGTCTGGAGAAGAGGCTCAGGTTCTTAAGGCCTTGTCGGGCGGACGAATTATGTCGCGAAGTGAGATTGAGAAACAGACGGGGCTGAGCCGTGCGCGAACGCTGTCCGCGCTCGAATCTCTGCTCAGCCGAAACGCGATCATGAAACAGGGGACAGGCCGCGCCACGAAATACGAGCGAGCGTAGTCCGAAAGACCTGTGTTACCAGGCAGGCCCCAAGCCGCGAATGGCTTGGGGCCTTTTGCATGCCGGCTGGCAATGGACCAATTTATGTCAAGTTATAGCAACATATAGCTCCGCTTGCGGGGTTTGCGACGGGCTATTCCTCATCGTCCGTATAGCGCGTGCGTCGTTATTTGCGACATCGATATGCCGGGCACTCGAGCCTCGTTTGCTCCGCGGCTGTTCGCTATTTGGCGCCAAACGCCATGCGGACGAATCGCTGGGCAAACAGCTTGTTGGCGAAGTTGATGATGTGGCCCAAGAACAGTGCCGAGATGGCGGTGGTTACGCCAAAGCCGCCTAAGTTGTGCATGCATACCAGCGACAGCGTGAGCGAGGCGGCGACATGCGAGCAATCGAACATGACCTTTACGTCTCCAAAACGGCGCTTGAGCTTTTCCGCAATGACCTGCACCAAGCCGTCGGGTGCGTTGGGGACAACGCTCATGTTGACGACAAGACTTACGCCAACTGCGGTAACGGTGAGGGAGAGCAGCATGGTCGCAACCTGTGCGGGGAGCGCCGTGGGGTGCAGCGGATTGATCGCCATAAAGTAATCGGTGAAGCCGCCAATCAGTGTTGAGAAACAAAGCTCGAGTAAAATACGCGGCTGAAATTCGCGTCGCAAGATGGCCAATTGCGCCGCGATGTAGACGACATAGGTAACAGTAATCCAAAAGCCGAGCGTCTTTCCCGTGAGCATGGATAGGGTCGTGGCAAAGCACGTGAGCGCAGCGACGCCCAGGCCAGATGCCGTCTGGAGGCTCATACCGAGTGCCAGCACGGCAACGCCCGCCAGATACATCAGCATTCTTATGACGGTATGACGCCAGTCGATCTTCTCGCCATGCATGATGATGAGCGGTCGCATGCTGCTGCATCCTTTCGATTGAAGGATATTTAAAGAGAAATGTCTGACCTGGGCCGGCAAAAAGAGGGTTATCGGAGGCACTGCCTCAACGGCAGAAAAGCCGGCCCCATGGTCAGTCGTCTAGGAATGTCTCGTTGTGCCAGAATGGGACTGAAGGGCTCAACGAGACGGGAAGAAAGCAAATGGCATGGCATGGGCAATAGGATGCCAAGATGGTAGGGTGCGTCTTAGCATCCTATTGCCCAGGCTTGACGAAATCGGTTTCGTTGAGATTTAGTATACGTATGGGAATCCATTTGCAAAGCGAAATAGAAGAAATTAGGTGAACGTTCACCTAATTGCAACAACTTATCGGTCAAAAGCCGAATCCCGGCCCTACCCCTCAAACATCGCCGTGGGATGGGGGATGCGATAGTATTACGTGGAGTTATTCGACAAACCGTGGGCTTCATTCGAGGGCTTTATGGAACAGCACCAGCATTATCAGAGCCTGCAAGATCAGGCATACAACGCATTGCGCTCCAAGATCATCTATGCCGAGCTCAAGCCTGGCACGCGCCTTTCGGCGATTGGTCTGGAAAAGGAGACGGGAATCGGGCGCACGCCCATTCGCGAGTCCTTTGTGCGTCTGCGTGAACAGGAGCTGGTGGAAACGCGTCCCAAAAGCGGCACCTATGTCTCAAAAATCAGCATGGAGCGCGCTGAGAACGCCTGTTTCTTGCGCGAGAAACTCGAGAGAAGCGTGCTCATTAAATGCTGCTCTGCCGCCACGCCCGAGCAAAAGTATCGGCTCGAGCAGATTCTTGCCGAGTCCGAGTCGCTCGATCATCGTGAAACGCGTCGCTTTTTCGATCTGGACAACCTGTTCCATGAGACATGTTTTGAGATTGCTGGTCGCCACATGTTGTGGGATTGGATGAAGAGCGTCAACACGCATTTTGAGCGATACAACTGGTTGCGTATGGTGTCGCAGGATCTGGATTGGGAGCCGATTCGTCGGCAGCATCGCCGGATTCTCGAGGCCATTAAAAAGGGCGATACCGACACGGCGAGCTACCTGGCAGAGACGCACCTGCATCTGATGCCCGAGGAGCAGGGCCCGGTTATCGCCTTGCATCCCGACTATTTCGAGCTGTCCAAAGACTCGGCCATCTAACTCGTTCCCTACATTAGTTGCGGTGAAATAGGGACTGTTTTGCGGCTTTGACGACGTAAGCAGTCCGTATTTCACCGCAAGTGCTGGGACACATCGGGGCATGAAAAAGCTGCGGCGCCGTTTGGAGGAAAAGACCGGAAGCAAGGGTCCATTCCTCCAGACGGTGCCGCAGCTGTTTTGGTGGACTGGATTATGTTGAGTCGGTTGATTGGCCGGGAAAGCAAAGCGGCTCGGGCGCGTGTCGCTTCCGTCACGTTCTATCAGCATACAAGACGGTTTTGGTTCTTGTTCGTGACGGAAACGGCGCGCTTCCGAGCCGCTTTAAAAGAAAGGGGGCGAGGTCTAGGGCACGCCCCCTTTCACGATAGAGAGCTAAACCTAGCCGCGGACCTTCTTGACGACGTCCATGGCCTCGCGGGCGATCTGCTCGACCTTGGAGAAGTCGCCATCGGCGAACAGGGCGGGCTTGACCATCCAGGTGCCACCGCAGGCGATGATGGCGGAGGAGCTCAGGTACTCCTCGACGTTGGCAGTGCTCACGCCGCCGGTGGGCATAAAGCGATGGCCGACAAACGGAGCGGCGAGGGCCTTGATGGTGTTCAGGCCACCATACTGAGCCGCGGGGAAGAACTTGGTGACCTTGAGCCCCAGGTTCTCGGCGGCGGTAACCTCGGAGGGGGTCACGGTGCCGGGAAGGACGGGCAAGTCGATGTCGATGCAGTGCTTCACGACGTCCTCGTTGTAACCCGGGGAGACGATGAACTTGGCACCGGCGGCGCGGGCCTGCTCAACCTGCTCGACAGTCAGGACGGTGCCAGCGCCGACGCACATCTCGGGCTCGGCCTCGGCCATAGCGGCGATGCACTCGGCGGCGCAGGCGGTGCGGAAGGTGACCTCGGCGGACTTCATGCCAGCTGCCATAAGGGCGTGGGCGAGCGGTGCGGCGTCCTCGACCTTATCGAGCACGACGACCGGCACGATGCCCAGGGACTCAAGCGTGGTGTAGAACTGATCGAACATGATGTTCCTTTCGATGTACGGCGCGCGCTGGCGCGTGATTGCCAAATATGCTGGTCATGAGCCGGTTTTGGATTGGTTATCGGAGGCACTGCTTGGGGTCACAAGCAATTCCAAAACCGGCTGCGCGACCAGTCGTGTAGGGAATGCCAGACAAAACCGGAATGGGACTGGTGGTTTTGTCCGACCGGAGAAATCGGGGAGCGGGCCGCAGAGGTATGGGTATGGAAAGCTGCGGCCCGCGGAATGGGGACGGCTTAGCGCGCGACGCGGGTGCCACCGTCGGCGGCGGATGCCACGGCTGCGATCTCGTCTGCGGTCACCAGGTTGGAATCGCCCTTGATGGTGAGCTTGAGGATCGAGGCCGCAATCGCGTAGTTGACGGCGTCCTGCGGATCGAAGTCGTTGATGAGGGCATGGACCAGGCCGGCGTTGAAAGCGTCGCCGGCGGCAACGCCCTCGAGCACGTGCACGTCGTGAGCAGGGGAGAACCAGTGCTCGCCGCTCTCGGCGTCAAAGAGCATGCCCATCCAAATGGAGCGCTCGACGCAGGAGATGTTGCGGACGACCGAGGCGACCTTCTTGCAACCGTACTCGTCGCAGATCTGACGGGCCATCTCGACGTAGGTGTCGCGCTCCTCAATGCCGTGGGCAAGGGAGCCGGAGACGCAGGTCATACCGAGACCGGCAGGAGCGTCCTCGTCGTTGGCAATGCAGATGTCAACGAGCGGCAGGAGTTCCTTCATGGTGGCCTGCGACTTCTCGGGCGACCACATCTTGCCGCGATAGTTCACGTCGCACACGGTGGTGATGCCTTTGGCGCGGCAGGCGGTGAGGGCATCCTTGCAGGCGGCGGCCATCTCGTCGGAGACGGCGGGCGTCACGCCGGAGAAGTAGAAGACGTCGATGCCCTTGAGGATCTCGTCCCAGTCAAAGACGTCGCGCTTGGCCATGTTGATGGCAGAGTACTTGCGGTCGTAGACGCAGCCGTTGCCGCGCTGCGAGGCGCCGACCTCAAACACATAGGAGCCAAGACGGTCGCCCTGGCGCACGACGCGCGAGGTATCGACGTCGTAGACCTTCAGCGAACGCAGGGCGCACTCGCCCAGACGGTTGGCCGGGACAACGGAGACGTAAGCTGCCTTGTCACCCTGGTAGGCCAGGGAAAGGGCGGTGTTGGCCTCGGCGCCGCCGTAGCGGACATCAAACTCGGTGGCCTGCTCAATGCGCAGGTGATCTTTGGGCGAGAGCCTCATCATGATCTCGCCGAAGGTAAGAACCGTTTTACCCATGGTCGCGCAGCTCCTTCTTGCTCGTGCGTTCACCTTTGATATGGCGTTGGCACGGAGGTGCCAAGACGGTAGGGTGCATCTTTGCACCTCCGTGCCAACGCTTGCCGAAATCGGTTTACGAAATCGGTTTCGTTTCGAGTTGTAGTATACTCATCTACAACGTTTTGCAAGCGAGATTTTTAAAAAAATGCCTAAAATGGCTCAGACTGCCGACAATTGGGAAACGGGGTGCGCTATGGCGCAGATGAGGATTAAGGACATTGCTGCCGAGGCGGGCGTGAGCCCGGCCACGGTCTCGCGCTATCTCAACAACCGCCCTGGGCAGATGACCGAGGAAACCCGTGCTCGCATCGCGGCAGTTATCGAGCGCACCGGCTATCGTCCACGTGCCGCCGCGCGCAATCTGCGCAGCTCGCGTACCAACCTCATCGGCGTGATCTTGGCCGACATTGCTAACCCGTTCTCCAGCGCCATGCTCGAAGGGCTTTCCGCCAGCGCCGCCGCGCGCGGCTGCTCGCTCATGACGGCCATTAGCGGCAACGACCCCGCCAAGGAGGCAGAGTCGCTCACCAGACTTATCGATGCCGGCGTGGACGGCCTGGTCGTCAATACCTGCGGAGGCAACGACAAGGCGATCGCCGAGGCTGCGGGACGCCTGCCCGTCGTGCTGCTCGACCGCGATGTTGCCGACGGCGGTGTCGATCTGGTGACCTCCAACAACCGTGAGCTGGTCGCCGGCCTGGTAGACGCCTTGGCCTCTGCGGGCAGCGAGCGCCTGTGCCTGCTCACCGAGGCAAGCGACGACAGCCCCGTGCGTCGCGAACGCGCCGAGGCGTTTGCCGACGAGCTTTCGCGCCGCGGTCTTGCGGGCGAGGTCGTCACCCTGGCCGACGGTGGCGTCGAGGGTGTCAGTCGCCTGGACGAGACCATCCGCGGCTATGCGGGTAAAAAGCTCGGCCTCATTGCCGTCAACGGTCTGGTCTTCCTGCGCCTGACCGAGGCGCTGGCACAGTTGGGACCTTCGTTGCCGGCGGGTCTCAAGATCGCAACGTTTGACGACTATCCCTGGAACCACGTGCTCTTTGGCGGTGTGACCACGGCCGCGCAGGACACCCTCACCATTGCCGAGCGCGTGGTCGAGCGCCTGTCCGAGCGCATCGACGTCGTTACCACTACGGTGGGCGACGCCGCAAAGCTCGCCCCCAAGCGCATCGAGGTCCCCGGCCACATCGAACACCGCGCTTCGACCTCGCGCTAACTACTCGTTCGCAACTGCCTGTTCGCACACGTTTTTTGAGCGCTTGATACGCTTTAACCCTGCGGAAACATTTTTCTGCGATAGTATCTGCGATATAGACCAGTCGAAACCCGCCCGAAAGAAAGGGGAGCGACATGAACCAGCAGAACATCGATTACGTACTCCGCTCCGTAGAGCAGCGTGACATCCGCTTTGTGCGTCTGTGGTTTGTCGACATTCTCGGCCGCCTCAAGAACTTTGCCATTAGCCCTGAGGACCTCGAGGTCGCTTTTGAGGAGGGTATTGGCTTTGACGGCTCGGCCATCGAGGGCTTTGCCACGCCCGAGGAAGCCGACATGCTGGCGTTCCCCGATGCCTCGACCTTCCAAATCCTGCCGTGGCGCCCGAGCCATAACGGCGTTGCACGCGTTTTCTGCGACGTGTGTACTCCCGATCGCAAGCCCTTCGCCGGCGACCCGCGCGACGCCCTGCGCCGCATGTTTCGCAAGGCCGAGAAGGCTGGCTATCTGCTTAACGTGGGTGCCGAGCTGGAGTATTACTACTTCCCCGACGAGCACACCCCCGAGCCGCTCGACAACGTGGGCTACTTCGATCTTTCGGTGAGCGATGCCGCCCGCGACCTGCGTCGCAACACGGTCCTCACGCTCGAGAAGATGTCCGTGCCCGTGGAGTACACCTTCCACGCCGCCGGCCGCTCGCAGCACGGCATGAGCTTGCGTCACGCCGAGGCCCTGAGCATGTCCGACGCCGTCACCACGGCCAAGCTCATCATTAAGCAGCAGGCCTACGAGAGCGGTTGCCACGCTTCCTTTATGCCCAAGCCGTTGGCGGGCGAGGACGGCAGCGCCATGTTTTTGCATCAGTCGCTGTTCGACCACGACGGCAACAACGTCTTTTGGGGCGAGGACGACGAGAAGTACCACCTCTCCGAAATCGCCAAGCACTACATGGCCGGCATCTTAGCGCACGCGCGCGAGATTAGCGCCATCACCAACCCCACGGTCAACTCGTACAAGCGCATCACCACGGGTGGCGACTCCGTGCCGCAGTACGCCACGTGGGGCCTGCGCAACCGCGCGAGTATGGTCCGCATCCCGGTCTACAAGCCCGGCAAGCCGCTGTCCACGCGCATCGAGCTGCGCAGTCCCGACCCCATGGCCAACCCGTATCTGGTCAACGCCGTCACGCTGGCGGCTGGTCTGGACGGCATCGAGCGCAAGCTGGAACTCCCGCCCGAGGCCACGGCCGAGACGCTCAAGCTTACCGACCGTCAGATGGTCGAGGCCGGCTACGCGCCGCTGCCGCGCTCGCTCAAAGAGGCGCTCGACGTGTTTGAGGACTCGCAGTTTATGAAGGATGCTCTCGGCGAGCACATCCACAGCTTCTTCCTCAAAAAGAAGCGCGACGAGTGGCATAAGTTTGAGTCTACGATCACCGAGTGGGAGATCAAGCACTACCTGGCGAACTCCTAATCGCGCTGGCTTGTTCCAGTACGATTGAGCTCATTTCTTTGGAGGCCGATATGTCCGAAAAGAGTGCCCTGTTCATGGCGCGCACGACGCGCTTCCACGAGTTTGCCCGCAGCCTGACGACCACCCTGGGTGTCGAGGTGAGCCTGGCCACTCCCGATTCGCCGACTGCGGCGCATGACTTTGACCTGCTGATCCTCGATTCCGATGGCATCCGCAGCGACCGCATCGATCAGATTGCCAAGTGGCTTGACGATCGCGGCGGTGTCCCCATGCTGGTGATCGTCGACGACGAGGCGCTCGGCACCCTGCGCCTGCCGAATCACGCGCATGCCGACTTTGTATGCCCAACGGCGACACCCAACGAGCTCAAGGCTCGCGCGCAGCGCCTGATGGGCGAGGAGGAGACCGTCACCGCCGACGATGTGCTCAATATCGATAACCTCGAGATCAACCTGGCTACCTACCAGGTGACGCTCGATAACGAGCCCATCGACCTGACGCTGATGGAGTACTCGCTGCTGAGCTTTTTGGCGACGCATCCCAACCGTGCCTACAGCCGCGAGGTGCTGCTGCACCGCGTATGGGGCTTTGAGTACTGCGGCGGCACGCGTACCGTCGACGTGCACATCCGACGCATCCGCTCCAAGGTGGGCCCGCAGATCGCGGCGCACATCACCACCGTCCGCGGCGTGGGCTATCTGTTTAAGGACTAGATTTCCACCACAAAGGGGACAGACACCTTTGTGGTGGTTTTGACGCAGGTGCGGGCTCCTTTCGAGTTTGCAGCAGAACTTAAGCCTTCCTAAAAGATTGCGTTCTCGTACACGTACGCCCGCATATTGGGGTACAACTCAACGTGAACAATGATGGCCCGCCACATGTTTGGCGGGCCTTTGGTTATTTGACGAAAGGATCGCAGCCATGAGCGAGAACGATTCCCAGCGTCCCCAGGACGCGGGCAACGCCGGCGAGACTCAGCAGCAGCCGCGCGTGCAGGTGGAGTCGACGCCTGCCGACAGCAACATTCCCTACGTGCAAGCCTACGACACGCAGACCGGCAAGCCGCTGGGCAGCCAGCAGGTTGTAAACAAGCACACAGTGGTCAAGACCAAGACCAAAAAGCTGCCGATCTTTATTACGGCGCTTGCCGGCTGCGCCTGCGGTGCCCTGCTGGTCATCGCACTCATCATGAGCGGCACGCTCAACATTGGCGGCGGAAAGAATGCCGTGACGGCGGGTGCTTCGGGTTCATCGACGCAAAAGATTACGATTGATTCCGAGGACACCACGCTGGCCGAGGCCGTTTCTGCCAAGGCGTTGCCCTCCGTGGTTTCCATTACCGCCACTTCGAGCGGTGGCCAGAATGGCTCGCTTTCGCAGTCTGCCGACGAGTCGGACAACTCGGGCAGCGTCGGTTCGGGCGTGGTGCTCGATACCGAGGGCCACATCCTTACCAACAACCACGTGGTCGATGGCTATGACCAGTACGTGGTTACCATGGACGACGGCACTACCTACGAGGCCGAGTTCGTGGGCAACGACGCCTCGAGCGACCTGGCCGTCATCAAGCTCAAGGACGCCGACGCCTCCAAGCTCACGCCGATCGAGATTGGTGACTCTTCCAAGCTCAACGTGGGCGAGTGGGTCATGGCGATCGGCTCGCCGTTCGGCAACGAGCAGTCTGTCTCCACGGGCATCGTGTCGGCGCTCTACCGCTCCACGGCCATGAGCTCTACCAGCGGTAATACCATCTATGCCAACATGATCCAGACCGATGCCGCCATCAACCCGGGCAACTCCGGTGGCGCGCTCGTCAACGACAACGGCGAGCTTGTGGGTATCAACTCGCTTATCGAGAGCTACTCGGGCTCCAGCTCGGGCGTGGGTTTTGCCATTCCGGTTAACTACGCCAAGAACATTGCCGACCAGATCATCGGCGGTAAGACGCCGGTGCACCCGTACCTGGGCGCCACGCTTTCGAGCGTCAACGCGCTCAACGCCCGCACCAACAAGCTGAGCACCGATAGCGGTGCCTATGTGGCAAGCGTCGTTGAGGACGGACCCGCCGCCAAGGCCGGCATCCAGGAGGGCGACGTCATCACCAAGCTGGGCGACGATGAGATTTCGAGCGCCGACGGCCTGATCATCGCGCTGCGCAGCCACGAGGTGGGCGAGAAGGTCGAGATCACGCTCATGCGCGGCAAGGAAGAGAAGAAGGTCACCGTCGAGCTGGGCTCCGACGAGGAGCTGCAGAACCAGCAGCAGGACGACAGTTCGACCGACACCGGCAACGGCGGTATTACCGACGAGCAGCTGCGCCAGTACCTGGAGGAGCTGCTGGGCCAGCAAGGTCAGGGTCAGGGCAACGGTCAGGGTTTCTAACGAGCCGTTTCGCACATGCCGAAGCCAGAGGGGCTGTTCCGCCAGCGCGGGACAGCCCCTCTTTTCGCGATGATCCCTTGGAGACGGAGGAAAACGGATCATTTAGAAACGGCAAGGGCATGGTTTAATCGCGCGATCCACCCCAGTCTGGCGGCTGCCGATTCGGTGCGGTTCGAAAGGGCGATTTGGCTCCATCGCGACCGGTGGTACTCTTGTATCCGTTTGAAATCGAGCGAAGGAGTGCCGCTATGGAGCAATCGAGCCTGTTTGGTGACGGCGTGGACATCGATACCGAAGCGCCCGCGAGCGTGGATGCCGCCGCACCGACTGATGCCCGTGCCCAGGCGGCGGCGCGCGCGGCCGAGTTACGCCACGAGCTCGATTACCACGCCTATCGCTACTACATGCTCGATGCGCCCGAAATCACGGACGCCGCCTTCGATAAAATGCTTGTTGAGCTCCAGCAGATCGAGGCGACCTACCCCGACCTGGTGACGCCCGACAGCTATACCCAGCGCGTGGGCGGATACGTGAGCGAGCAGTTTACGCCGGTCACGCACATGGCACGCATGTATTCCATGGACGATGCCATGGATCTGGACGAACTCGACGCGTGGCTCCAGCGCACCGAGGATGCGCTCGGTGCCGGCAGCGTCACCTATACCTGCGAGCTTAAGATCGACGGCTTGGGCGTCGCGCTTACCTACCAAAACGGCACCTTCGTACGCGCCGCCACGCGCGGCGATGGCACCACGGGCGAGGACGTGTCGCTCAACGTGCGCACCATCAAGGATGTGCCCATGCACCTGTCCGAGCCGGCGCTCGCCCACATGGGCGCCGACCGCGAGCGTACCATCGAAGTGCGCGGCGAGGTCTATATGCCCAAGGGCAGCTTTGTTCGTCTGAATGAAGAGGCCGATGCCGAGGGCCGCGACCCCTTCGCCAACCCGCGCAACGCCGCCGCCGGCAGCCTGCGTCAAAAGGATCCCAAGGTTACGGCGCGCCGCGATCTGGCCACCTTTATCTACGCCATCGCCGATACCGATCCGCTGCACGTCCACAGCCAGCGCGAATTTCTGGACTGGCTGCGTAGCGCCGGCTTTAGCGTCAACCCCAACGTGGCGCGCTGCGCCACGCCGGCCGAGGTCCACGAGTTCTGCGCCCAGGCCCTCGAGCATCGCGGTGACCTGGACTACGACATCGATGGCGTGGTCGTAAAGGTCGACAGCTTCCAGCAGCAGCTTGACTTGGGCTTTACCGCCCGCGCGCCGCGCTGGGCCATTGCCTTTAAGTTCCCGCCCGAGGAAAAGCAGACCGTCCTGCGCGAGATTCGCATCCAGGTGGGCCGCACTGGTGTGCTCACGCCGGTCGCCGAGTTCGACCCGGTGACGGTCGCCGGCTCTACCATCGCGCGCGCCACGCTGCACAACATCGACGAGATCCGCCGCAAAAACGTGCGCGAGGGCGACACCATCATCGTGCACAAGGCGGGCGACGTGATCCCCGAGGTTGTGGGTCCCGTGCTCGACAAGCGCCCGGCCGATTCGGTCGACTGGCACATGCCCGAGGCCTGTCCCGTGTGCGGTAGCCCCGTGGTCCACGAGGACGGCGAGGTGGCCTACCGCTGCGTGTCCATCGACTGCCCCGCACAGCTCAAGGAGCGTTTGCTCCACTGGGTGAGCCGCGGCTGCATGGACGTGGACGGCCTGGGCGACGAAATCGTCGACAAGATGATCGCTGCCGGCCTGATCCACGATGTCGCGGACTTCTACCAGCTCACGGTCGACGACATCGCAGGCCTGGACACGGGGCGCACCTATGCCAGCTCCAATAGCAAAAAAGGCGTCAAGAAGGGTGACCCCATTCCGGTGGGCCTCAAGACGGCCGAGAAAATCGTCGCCGAGCTCAACAAGTCCAAGAGCCAGCCGCTCGGTCGCGTGCTGTTTGCCCTGGGCATCCGCCACGTGGGCAAGAGCGTGGGCGAGGTCATCGCCGAGCGATTCCTGTCGATTGACAAGCTCATCTTGGCGAGCGAAGAGGACATCGCCGAGTGCGAGGGCATCGGTCCCAAGATTGCGGCGAGCGTCAAGCAGTTCCTGGCCGTGCCCGAGAACCTTGCCGTGCTGGAGCGCCTGCGTCAGGCGGGCCTGTCGCTCGAGGTCGACTTGGGCGCCGCGCATGCACAAGCCGCGGCCGAAGCTGGCGTGGCAGGCGATCTCGCCGACGCCCAGCCGCTCGCGGGCCTGACGTTTGTGCTCACCGGCGCGCTCGTCAACCGCACACGCGACGAGGCGGGCGCGGCGCTCAAGGTGCTCGGCGCCAAGGTTTCGGGCAGTGTTTCAAAGAAGACGAACTATCTGGTCGCCGGCCCCAAGGCGGGTTCCAAGCTCACCAAGGCCGAGCAGTTGGGTGTGCCCGTACTGGACGAGGACGCACTCGAGCGGATCCTGGCGACTGGTCAGGTGCCCCAGGCTTAAGGCGCCGATAATCAAATGGAAAGCCTATCGGAAAGTGTGATGCTTTCCGATAGGCTTTTATACACGTTAACATTAACATTAACGTGTATACTTAGCAGTGAAGATACATGTTGAGAGGAGCCGTTATGGTTACTGTCGCATTTTCGGAGCTGCGCCAAAACCTTACGCAGGTGGCCGAAAAGGTTGCCAATGAGGGCGAGGAGGTTGTGGTCTTCAAGCGGAGCAAGCCGTTGTTCAAGATCGTGCCGCTCGACTATCAAGGCCCGGTTGCAGTGGAATATGACGCTGCCCAGGAGCGCGGGGGTGCAAAGCCGACGCGCGGCTCGGACAAGCCCAAGCGCGACGTGGGTACGATGTGGCATCCCAAGATCACCTGGAAGGAGATTCACGAGATGCTCGCGGAGGATGAGGACTACCAGGAGTATCTCGATATCGTAGCCAAAATGCCCAAAGGAACGCCGCTCGATACGATGACGGTTGAAGATGAAAAGCGCGTCGCGAGGGAGCGCTACCTATGAGGGCTTTTCTCGATACCAATTTTCTGCTCGATTGCGTGCTTTCGGGTCGGCCGGAGCATGGGGCGGCGCAAACCATCAAGGGGCTTGTTGACGTGGGGCTTATCGAGGGCGTTGTTTCGGCCTGCTCTCTCAAGGACGCGTATTACATTCTCACTAAACAGGCCGGCGAGGCGCGCGCCCGCGATGTGGTGCGCGACTGCCTTAAGAGCTACTCGCTAGAGCCTCTCGACCAAGAAGCTTGTTTTACCTCCGCCTATTCCGATGAGCCGGACTTTGAGGACGGCTGTATCCGTGCGATGGCCGAGCGTGCCGGTGTGGACTTTATCATCACACGCGACCGCGCCGCTTTTGTGCGCTCGACCATCAAGACCTTCTCGCCCGCAGAGTTCATCCGGGCGTTTCCGATCCCGGAGGAGTAAAACCGCCATATCGGGGGATGTCCTCGACATGGCGGTTCTCCTGGGGTCGTCGCTGATGATGTCGTCGATGAGGGCGATTTCGCGTCGCCTCGCTACGCCACCAGTTTGTCAAAAGCTCCGCGGCGGTTGAGCACGGTAAATGCAATCACGCAGATGGCCGCCGACAGAATCGACCCGCACGGCGAGGCGATACCCATGGGGAACAGCGTGTCGGAATAGGCGTTCGACAGCAGCCATGCGCCGGGTACGCGAATGAGCACCACGGCCAGTACGTTGTGCGCAAAGCCGATGTAACTCTTGCCATACGCAGCGAAAAAGCCGCTAAAGCAAATGTGGATGCCGGCAAAAATCGCGTCGAAAATAAAACTGTGCATATAGCCAGTACCGGCGGTGACCACCGCGGGGTCCTTGGCAAAAAAGCCGATAAACGCCGGTGCCACCAGCCACATCAGCACCGTGATCAGGCAGCCGTACACCACCGAGATCGTCATGGCGTCCTTGAGTACCTGACGCGCGCGGTCGCCCTTGCCCGCGCCGGCGTTTTGCGCCGTGAGTGCGCTGACGGTAGCGCCCATGGAACTCGGCACAATGAACAAAAAGCTGATCATCTTTTCGACCAGGCCCACGGCGGCGGCGTCGACTAGACCGCGGTGGTTGGCGATGACGGTGATGAACATAAACGCCACCTGGATGCAGCCGTCCTGCACGGCCACGGGCACGCCGATCTTAAGAATGCTGCCGAGCACCTCGGGCTGAGGGCGCAGGTCGCTGCGCTTAACGTGGATGTTCGTGCGGCGGCTCTTGAGCCACACGAGCGCGAGGGCAACGCTGGCCGTCTGGGCGATTACCGTGCCGAGCGCCGCGCCCACGGGGCCGAGCCCCATGTGGCCGATAAACAGATAATCAAGCGCGATATTGATGATGCATGCCACGCCAATCACGTACATGGGCGAGCGCGAATCGCCTAGGCCGCGAAAGATGGCCGAGAGGATGTTGTACGCGGCGATAAAGGGAATGCCGATAAAGCAGATACGCAGGTAGGCGGCGGTGCCTTCGACTGCCTCGGCCGGCGTGCCAATGAGTGCCACAATCTGCGGACACAGTGCGAGCAGGACAGCGGCCAGCACCACCGAGACACCCATAAAGAGCGTGATGGTGTTGCCGATGGCGGTCTCGGCGCGGTCGAAGCGGCGCGAGCCCACGGCGTGGCCGACGATGGCCGTCGTTCCCATGGCCAGGCCTACGAGCGTCACGGTGATGATGTAGAGCGTCTGCGCGCCGTTGCCCACGGCGGTGATGCCGGCGGCGCCGCTAAACTGCCCCATCATGTACAGATCGGCCATGCCGTAGAGCATCTGCAAAAAGTACGAGAGCATATAGGGCAGGGCAAAGACCGCGATGGTCTTAAGGACATTGCCGCGTGTGAGGTCGTGTTCCATGGGCGGGGCTTTCTGGCTTGGTCTGTTTACGTACCAGTGTAGTGAAAACCCTACAACGATTGTAGAGTCAAGGTTTGTGTTGGCGGCGGGGAGAAAAAAGTCACGCTCGCGTTCATTTCCAATTGAATACAGGGGCGCGTCCTGCGAGCTTGGCGCCTGCACTAGCCTTGCAGAAATCGATTTCGGAGCACTTGACACCGATGCACGGCGCGCCATAATACCTGGGTTTGCGAACAACGTTTGATGGGGGATGAACCTGCGTGCGCAATCTCAAGATTTTGTTTTCCTATCTGGGGGCATACCGCCGCGATGCCATACTCGGCGTGTTCTTTGTGACGGCCGAGACGGCGCTCGAGCTGTTTATCCCGGTCATCATGGCAAATATCATCGACGTGGGCGTTCCCGCGGGCGACATCAACTACATGCTGTTGCAGGGCACGTATATGTTGGTATGCGCCGCATGTTCGCTGGTACTTGGCTTGGGCTATGCACGCACGTCTGCTCGCGTCGCCTCGGGGCTGGGCGCTAACTTGCGCGAGGCGGAGTACCGCAAGATCCAGACGCTCGCTTTTGGCAATCTGGATAACTACGACGCCAGCTCGCTCGTCACCCGCATGACTACCGATATCACCGTCATCCAAAATGCCATCGGCAATGGCTTTCGCCCCATGGTGCGCGGTCCCGTGACGCTCATCGTCGGCTTGGTCTATGCGCTGGTGCTGTCGCGTCCGCTCGCCACCGTTTTCGCGATCATCCTGCCGGTGCTGGCGATCGTGCTGGGCGTTATCACCTATCGCGTCAGTCCGCTCTACCGCCAGCTGCAGACCTCGATGGACCATCTCAACGGTGTGGTGCAGGAGGACCTCACCGCCGTGCGCGCCGTCAAGGCGTACGTGCGTGTCGAGCACGAGGAGGCCAAGTTCGACGCCGTCAATACCGAGCTCGCGCATACGGCGACGAAGACCTTCGGCAACGCCGTGCTCAACCTGCCGGTGTTTCAGCTGTCGATGTACGTGGCGGCGCTTTCCATTCTGTGGATCGGCGGTCGCATGATCCTTGCCGGCGAGCTCGGCGTGGGCTCGCTCACGGGCTTTATGAGCTATGTGCTGTTGATCATGAACTCGCTCATGATGATCTCCAACGTGTTTTTGCTGCTCACCCGCGCACTTGCCAGCGTGGAGCGCATCTCGCGGGTGCTCGACGAGCGTTCGCTTATCCAAGCGCCCGACGCTGCCGCTGCCGTGCACGGGGTGACCGACGGAAGCATCGAGTTTCGCGACGTGTCGTTTAAGTACCGCGCGGATGCTGCCGAGGATGTGCTCGAGCATATCGACCTTCGCATCGAGAGCGGCTCGACGGTGGGCATCCTCGGCGGCACGGGCTCGGGCAAGAGCTCGCTTGTGCAGCTGATTGCACGCCTGTACGACTCCACCGAGGGCGCCGTGCTTGTGGGCGGACACGACGTGCGCGACTACGACCTCGCGACCCTACGTGATGCCGTGGGCATTGTGCTGCAAAAGAATGTGCTGTTCACGGGCACCGTGCGCGAGAACCTGCAGTGGGGCAATCCACAGGCGTCGGACAATGAGCTCCTCGCGGCTTGCCGCGCGGCGTGCGTGGACGAGTTCCTTGATCGCATCGGCGGGCTGGACGGCGAGTTGGGCCAGGGCGGTGCCGGTGTCTCGGGCGGGCAGAAGCAGCGCCTGTGCATCGCGCGAACGCTGCTCAAGCATCCGCGCGTGCTCATTTTTGATGACTCCACCAGCGCGGTCGATATGGCGACCGACGCTAAGATTCGCGAGCACATCGCTCGGATTCCCAATACGACCGTGCTCATCATCGCCCAGCGCATTGCGAGCGTCATGGATGCCGACCGCATTATTGTGTTGGACGACGGCCGTGTCCACGGCGTGGGCACGCATGAGGAGCTGCTGGCGGGCGATAGCATCTACCAGGAGATTTACGCCTCGCAGATGGAGTTTGCGGGGGATGCGGGCGTCGTGGACGGCGCAAATGCCCCGTCTTCGTCTGGCCCCAGCGGATCACTTCAAGCCACGGAAGGGGGTGAGCGCCATGCCTAAGACATCCGCTCAGGCCCGTCCCGCCAATCTGGCGCAGACGCTCCGCCGCCTGCTCTCCTACATGGGTCACGCCAAGTTCTCGCTGCTCGCAGTGGGTGTGCTTGCCTCTGTTGCGGCCATCGCAAGCCTTGCCGGTACCTACATGGTGCGCCCCATCGTCAACGGTTTGGCCACGGGCGGGGAGGAACTGCTTGCCAAGCAGGTCATCCTGACGGCGATCATCTACGCCGCGGGCGTGCTCTCGGCCCTGGGCTACTCACAGATCATGGTGCGCGCGGCCCAACGCGTGGTGTCCGATATTCGCCGCGACCTGTTCGCGCACATCCAGACGCTGCCGCTCAGTTATTTTGACAGCACGCGCTCGGGCGACATCATGAGCTTCTTTACCAACGACGTCGACACCGTCTCCGAGGCGCTCAACAACAGCTTTGCCAACGTGATTCAGGCCGCCATTCAGGTTGTGGGCACCACGGCCATGCTCATCATCCTTAACTGGCAACTCACGATTATTACGCTCGTGTGCGACGCGGCCATTGTGCTGTATGCGCGCTACTCGGGCATGCGTTCCAAGCGCTTTTTTGCCGCCCAGCAGGCATCGCTTGGCGACCTGGACGGATATATCGAAGAGATGGTTTCGGGCCAAAAGGTCATCAAGGTCTTTAACCACGAGGCAGCGAATGTCGTCGGCTTCGCCTGCCGCAACGATGAGCTTCGCCGCACCGGCACCGCCGCCGTGAGCTATGCCAACTCCATGGTGCCCATGACCGTCGTGATTGGCTACGTCAACTATGCCATCGTCGCCGTGGCGGGCGGCATGCTCTGCATCAAGGGGCTCGCCGATGTAGGCGCGCTTGCAAGCTACCTGGTCTTTGTACGCCAGGCGGCCACGCCCATCAACCAGTTTACGCAGTTGGGTAATTTCTTACTCAACGCGCTGGCCGGTGCCGAGCGCCTGTTTGCCGCCATGGACCTTAAGCCCGAGGTGGACGAGGGCTGCGTGGAGCTGGTGCAGACGGGCGACGCTGCGTGGGCATGGAAGATTCCCGAGGGCCAGGGCGTGGGCGCGTACGGGCATCTGCATGATGTGGCTGCCGTTAATGAGTCGGGCCGTGCGGTGGCTGCCGACGGTACCGAGCTCACGTGCGGCTTGGTCCCGCTTGCCGGCGACGTGCGCTTCCATGCCGTGGACTTTTCCTACGTGCCGGGCACCCGTGTGCTCACGGACCTCAACCTGTTTGCCAAGCCGGGGCAAAAGATCGCGTTTGTGGGCTCGACGGGCGCCGGAAAGACGACCATCACCAACCTCATCAACCGCTTCTACGAGGTCGATGACGGCGAGATCACGTACGACGGCATCGACGTCAAGCACATTGCCAAGGCCAGCCTGCGCGGGTCGCTCGGCATTGTGCTGCAGGATACGCACCTGTTTAGCGGCACCATTGCGCAGAACATCCGCTTTGGCAAGCTCGACGCGACCGACGAGGAGGTGCGCGCCGCTGCCGAGGCGGCCTGCGCGGATTCGTTTATCCGCCGCCTGCCTAGAGGGTACGACACGCCGGTCACGGCCGACGGCGCCAACCTGTCGCAGGGCCAGCGCCAGCTGCTCGCCATCGCGCGCGTGGCCGTTGCCGACCCGCCGGTGCTCATCCTGGACGAGGCCACGAGCTCTATCGACACGCGCACCGAAAAGCTCATCGAGCGCGGCATGGACCGCATCATGCGTGGCCGCACCACGTTTATGATCGCGCACCGCCTGTCCACCGTCCGCGACGCCGATGCCATCATGGTCCTCGAACACGGCCGCATCATCGAGCGCGGCACGCACGAAGAGCTGCTCGCTCAGCACGGCGAGTACTGGCAGCTGGCGCATGGCTTAAAAGAGTTGGATTAACCCGTTCGAGCACGATGCTTTGACCCCTCCGTGCCTCTCACCTCGCCTCAAACCATCACAACATTCGCCGTTTTTTGCCAAAATCGGGAAAAGCATCGAATGTTGTGATGGTTTTTCTACCACTCGATCGGGTGGAATCGCTTTCTTGCGCACGAAGGTGTGCGGACCCGTGGGCAGGGGAATAAGGTTGGTTATCCGACTCCATTGGAGGGCTCATGGACCTGCCGATCGTCCTGTCCCATAAGACTGCCTGGCTGTACCACAACGTGGCGCGCCCGTCCGAGCCGCTCTCGCGAGCAAGCAGCCTATACGATGAGGACTCGCTTGCTAACGAGGCGGAGCCGACCGCGAGCCTGCCCAAATTGGGACTCGATGCCAAGGGGCTGAGGGCTTCAACGGCAGTTGGGATCGTTACCGACTATCTGGTTTCGCTTGGTATTCCACGAGAAGAGCTCGATCATATCGACACGCTCGTCAACTTCGATTTTGAGCGCTCGACGCCGGCTGGATTTAGGTGCCACGTGTTTGGGGCGCCGGTGCCTCCAGGCCATCTTATCGAGGTGGCGGAGGGCCTTCTGGTGGTTGATGAGGCCATGTGCTTTGTCCAAGCGGGTTCGTGGATGAGCGAGCCCGAGCAGTTGGAATATGGGTATGAAATCTGCGCCCGATACCATTTGAATCATCTGTCGACAGGCGATTATATCGAGATGGGGCAGAGGTATGCCGTTGCCGATTTGATTGCCTATTGCAATGAGAACCGATCTCGTCAGGGGGCTATACGCGCGGTCGCTGTGCTCAAGCGCGTGCACGATGGCGCGCGGTCGCCCATGGAGACGGCCACCGCAATCATGGTCGTAGCAAAACGTTCCCAGGGCGGGCTAGGATACGTCAAGATCGAGCTCAACCATCGGGTCGATGTTCCCAACGAGTTCAAGTATCTCGCTAAGGCCGGGTATTTCGAGATTGACGTATATGCGCCTGCGAGCGGTACGGGAATTGAATACAACGGCTCGGACCATCTTGATAAACAGCGCAGCGCGTCGGATGCGGAGCGCATGACTGTGCTGAGCGCGCTGGGCTTTAAGATGATCGTCCTCACCGGGACTCAGTTTGCCCATCAGCTGCAATTGCACCGGGCGATGAACGCCATCGCGCTCGCTATGGGTCTCAAGTGCGACCGAAGCGAAGCGTTCCAAAAGCGGCAGAACGACCTGCGGGAATTCGTGATTCGGCACTGGGACGGCGGCCTTTAGGGGCGCTTTGGTCCTTCTACGGGGTGCCGTGGGCAGGCGGACCATCACAACATTCGACGTTTTTCGCCAAAAACGGGAAAAGCATCGAATGTTGTGATGGTCTGTGTTGAGGATGGGCTTGGGAAGCCGGTCTTGCTCGAAGCGACCTGTCCTGTCGTACGGGTGTCGGCATGATTCTCGCGTGGGGTATTATGTTTTCCGAAGAATAAAACGCCGCGTGAGGGGAGGGCTGCATGGACGGGCACGTGCAACATGACGGCTATGGCCGCGACATCAACTACCTGCGCATTGCCGTTACCGACAAGTGCAATTTCCGCTGCATTTACTGCATGCCGGCCGATGGCGTGGCGCCCCGTGCGCACGACGAGCTACTCAGCGCCGAGGAAATCGCCCGCTTTGTGCGCCTGGTGGCGGGGGAGGGCATTCGCCGCGTGCGCCTGACGGGCGGCGAGCCGCTGGTCAGCCGCCGTATCATCCCGCTCATTCGTGACATCCGCGCGATTCCGCAGATCGAGGACATCTCGCTTACCACCAACGGTGCCCTGCTGCCCAAGCTGGCGCCGCAGCTCAAAGACGCCGGGCTTGATCGCGTCAACATTTCACTCGATACGCTCGACCCCGTGATGTTTGGAAAGATCACGCGTCTGGGTCGGCTCGAGCAGACCATGGCTGGCATCGACGCGGCGCTGGCTTGGAGCTTTGAGCCCGTTAAGGTCAACTGCGTTGTGGCGCGCCGACTCAACCAGGATGTGGCGGCCCTCGCGCGGCTCACGCTCGACCGCCCCATCCACCTGCGCTTTATCGAATACATGCCTATCGGCGACGAACACACAAGTTCGCATTGCGCTGTGGACCCGCATGCGCCCGCGCTCAATCCCGAGCTGTGGGACGCGAGCGATACCGTGCCGAGCGACGAGCTGCGGGCGCGCATCAATGCCGGGGCTGCCGCGGCGGGACTGGGCGAGCTCGAGCCGCTCGACATCAACGACGCTCCTGCCGGCGCGGGCCCTGCGCGCTACTGGTACTTTCCTGGTGCGGCGGGAACGGTTGGCTTTATTAGCGCCATGTCCAACCATTTTTGTGCGAATTGCAACCGTCTGCGCCTGACGGCCGATGGCAACGTGCGTCCGTGCCTGTTCAGCGATGCCGAGTATTCGGTGCGCGACGCCCTGCGCCGTGGTGATGATATGCAGGTACTTTCGATTTGGCGCAATGCCGTGGCCCACAAACCGCAGGAACACGCGATAATTGAGGGCACGCAACGATTTATGTCCCAAATCGGAGGATGATCATATGGCCAAGAGCAGGTACGCCGATGCCACCAAGGCCGCTCGCAGGGCCGCGATGTCTGCCCACAAAGTCACAGCTGCGGCGAATGCTGGCAACGCCGACGCGTCCGCGCAGCCGACTGCCAGCGCTGCCACCGAGCCGCCCGCCCGCGACGCCCGTCGCGACGAGCTGACGCACGTGGACGCCAAGGGCGAGGTACGCATGGTCGACGTGTCCGACAAGGCCGAGACCCATCGCAGCGCCATCGCCGAGGGCACCATCCTCATGCACCCCGAGACGCAGGCCATGGTGCTGCAGGACCGCGCCAAAAAGGGCGACGTGCTTGCCTGCGCGCGCGTGGCGGGCATCATGGCCATCAAGCACACGAGCGACATCATTCCCATGTGCCATCCGCTGCTCATTACCAAGAGCAAGTGCGATATTGCGCCCATCGCTCCGGCGGGAACGCCTGCCGAGGACGTGCCCGAGGGCTGGGCACCGGCGCGCGCGGACGGGCAGGTTGGCTTTTACGTGCTGGTTACGGCGGGCGTGACGGGCAAGACGGGTATCGAGATGGAGGCCCTGACCGGCGCGAGTGCTGCGTGCCTTACGATTTATGACATGTGCAAGGCCGTCGATCGCGGCATGGAGATCGTCGACGTGCGCCTGCTGCACAAGGAGGGTGGCCGCTCGGGCGTGTGGGATCGTGCCGAGCGTCAGGCCGCTACTGTTGAGGCCGCCGGCGCCGACGGTAACGCACCCACAAGCGCGCCTGCCGCCGTCGCGCCCGCAGCTCCGACACCGGCCGTCCCCGCGATCGCGTTTATCGGCTACCAAAACTCGGGCAAGACCACGCTCGTCGAGAAGGTCATTGCCGAGCTCACCCGCCGCGGCCTGCGCGTGGGTTCGCTCAAGCATCATGGGCACCACGGCTTTGATATCGACGTGCCCGCTAAGGATACGTGGCGCCATCACCAGGCCGGATCCAAGCACGTGGGCCTCATCTGCGCCACGCGCTGGGCGGAGTACGCCGATACGCGCGAGGAGGACGAGATGCCCGCGCGCGAGCTGCTGTCGCGCTACAACGATGTCGATGTGGTGATCATCGAGGGCTACAAGACCGAGGGCTTCGACAACATCGTGGTCGCGCGATCGGGTGTCGACCGTCTGCGCGGCAAGAGCTCACTCGACCTGGTTGACGGTCGCACACTGGCGCTTGCCTGCAACGAGGCCCTGGCGCGCCAGGCATTCGACGCCGGCTTTGCGACCCGAGCTATCAACATCAACGACGCCCGAGCCATCTGCGATCTGATTCAGGACCATCTGGCCTAAAACCTGCCAAAAAGGGACAGGTTTATTTTGGAAGGTTTTATCCGGGCAAACGTCACTTCCACCACAAAGGGGCCCAGGCGCCTTTGTGGTGGTTTTTGCTTTGGTAGATGGTTGGGACATGCCTTACAATCTACCAAGTAGTTCATGACGGACGGAAAACGGAGAGAAGGGGCTCGATGTGTCCTTAATGTTTCATGCGGATAGATTGATTTGACAGACGGTGGCGAATGCCCACCGCCCGTATTCGTATGAAACAAGGAGTCTCCATGCTCGCCTCTCTTTTCTCAAAACCTCAATCATCGCTGTCCACGCAGGCTAAACGCCTGGTGGCCATGCGCTTTCTCATTTACACCGGTTTTCAGACCAGCTACTTTATCGGCGTCATCGGAACGCTCACCTATGCAGACGATGTCTCGGTCGTGGCAACATCGCTGGCCGTCCTTTTTATGAACGTCTTCGTGATCCTGGGATCCTTTGCGGGTGGAGCGGCGCTCGATGCCTGGGGTCCGCGCCGCCATTTCTTGCTGAGCATCGTCGGCACGCTCGCAACTGGCACGGCAATCATCGCCTTTGGTAGCGCGACCGGCGTCGTCCTGCTCGGCGCGGTGTTTCTGGGCTTTACGATGGGATTCGCCCAGCCCATCGCCACATCCTATCCGGCTTACCTCACCGACGATCCTGTCGAGCTCAAAGACATCAACTCCGCCATCGCCATGTTTTCAAACGTGAGTATCATCGTTGGTCCCACGCTGGGCGGCTTTGTCGCGGCGGCTGCATCGTCGCGCGCGGTGTTCGTGCTCATGATGCTCTTTACCGTGCTGGCGCTCATCGCCGGCTGGGGCTTTAGGCCGCAGACCAGCCATGTCGCCGGGCATGCGGATGCCGATTCGGCAGAGGAAGGGGAGCGTGCGGGGCAAAGCTCCAACCCCAGCGCATCCACTCGCGCCACCTTCGCGACTAGCATCAAGACGGTCTTCACCAACAGCGTCCTCGCGCTACTTTTCTGCATCATTTTTCTTTCGAACTTTGGCTACGGAGCCTTCGATCCGCTCGAGTCGTTTTTCTATCGCGATGTCCTACGCGTCGGCGTTGAGTGGATGGGCTGGCTCTCGTCGGCCTCGGGCGTGGGCGCGGTGCTGGGTGCCGTGCTCGCGCTCCGCTTGCCGCCGCACTTGGTAAACCTAAAAACGCTGCTCGTGGCACTTATGTCCGTGGGCCTGGGAAGTCTGCTCTATGTGGGGACGCCGTACGTGGGCGTGGCCCTCGTCGGCCAGATCGCCCTGGGCATAGCTTGGGGTGTCGTCAACCCGCTCCACAACACCATTGTGCAGACGACGGCACCGCTCGAGCAGCTTGGCCGTGTGAACTCGGTCATGGGCTTTGGCAATATGTTCGCCGGCGTGGCCCCTCTGGCGATTGCCCCGTGGCTGGCGGCAACATTTGGCGTACAACGGACACTCGTGGGAGCGGGCATGGTCGTGACGGCGGTTCCCGCGGCGCTGCTGCTGTTTGGTCGCTGGCACTTGGATCGTGCCGCAAAGCAGTAAAAACCATCACAACATTCGATGAAAATCGCGATTTTGCCGAATAACGTCGAATGTTGTGATGGTTTGCGCCCCGGGCCAGGCCACCCTGCGGGTCCGGCCACCACAAAGGAGCCAGGCACCTTTGTGGTGGTTTTTGCTTTAACGGGCCGCGCCTGCGCCTTGGTATAGCATGTACGCCGTTCACGACCACACCCCACACCGCCGCGCAACCCAGAAAGGCCCCCATGGACACCACCTTCAGCCACATCAAAGCCGTGTTCTGCGATATCGACGGTACGCTGCTCACGAGCCAGCATACGGTGTCCCCGCGCACCGTGGCGGCGATCCGCGCCCTGCGCGACCGCGGCGTGCTTTTTGGCCTGTGCACCGGGCGCGACGCCCACGCGACCGAGGCCATGTACGAGTTCTGGGGCATCGAAGGCCTGGTGGACGTGCTCGTGGGCTGCGGTGGCGCCGAGGTCATCGATCGCGCGCACGCCATCAACGAGCTGAGCTTTCCGCTGCCGGGCGAGACCATCGCGCGCATCTGCAAGCACATGGCGGACCTTCCGGCAACACCCGTCTGCCCCCGAGACGGCGTGTTCTACGTGCCCGAGAGCAACGCGTGCGTCGAGCACCTGTCGCGCGTCGACGGCGTGCCCTACCAGGTGGTCGATTTTGCCGAGTTTTTGCGCGAGCCGCAGCCCAAGGTGATGTTTACCATGGCGCCCGAGGTAATGCCGCGGGTGATTGAGCGGGCGTCGACGTTTGCCGATGACACTGTTAAGGCGGCGGCCCTGCAGACCACGCAGCGGCTCTACGAGTTCATGGATCCGCGCGTGTCCAAGACGCGCGGCCTTGTGCGCGTGGCGGAGCTCAACGGCATGGAGCTTCAGAACATCTGCGTGTTTGGCGATGCCGATAACGATACCTGCATGGTGGCCGACGCCGGCGTGGGTGTGGCCATGGCAAATGGCAGCGACGCCACCCGTGCCGCCGCGGACTTTGTAACCGCGAGCAACGACGAGGACGGCATCGCGGTCTTTATCCAGGAGCATCTGCTGTAGCACCGGGGAAGAACACCACAAAGGGGCGGGTACGTTTGTGGTGGCTGCCTAAGCGCGGCCAAGTGTTTGGGTGGTTTTGCCTATGATGCCGAGATTCTTCTAGTTTCGTGTATATAGATATGCGAACATCATTAATTGGTTGATTTTCAATCTCAACGCAACAGCCTGAACGGGCCCCGCGTTTCCGC
>NZ_QSBB01000023.1:0-35981 GCF_003465595.1 Collinsella sp. AF05-9 | reverse complement strand
CCGGCTCCATGTCGTGGATGAGCGTGGAGCCGGGCGCCACACGGCTCCCGAACGTCGCCAAGGTCTTCGCCCTGCTTGTCTTGCCAAGGTCCTCCCGGATGAAGATTGAATTGCCTGGCTCATCGCAGCCGAGCGCGACACGGCCTCTACCCGAGACCATCATCTCTACACATAGCCCATCATTCGACAAGAACGCGCAGTTTGTCCTGCATAGGCGCATGGTGTCCCCCTCCGCCGCAAGAGGTGAGCAAAAGAGAGGCTCCCCTCGCCACTACCGGACAAAGGGACCTCTCTGGGGAAACACGCTATAAAACCTTCTTGCCGGGCGGTCGAGTACAGCACCGACGGCGTACCCGTGGAGACCTACCCAGAGCCCACGCCATTTCAAGTTTCTTGGTCTTCAACGCCACAATCCGATAATCATCCAGCCGTCGAAATGACCTCGTCACAGGCGGCAAGCATCTCCTCGTCATGAGTGACAACGATTACAATATGGTCTCTCTTAATTTCATGAAGCAATTTGATCAGCGCGCCTCGACTCTTCGCATCAAGTGCTGAGGTCGGTTCATCAAAAAGCATAACGTCCGGCGATTTCAACAGCTGTCTCACAATTGCAATCTTTTGCTTCTCGCCGCCGGACACCCCTCCTTTCCCGCCGTCAAGCATCGCCGTTGCCCCGTTCTCCACAGAAGCAACCATTTCGTCTAGCCCCAATATGACAAGCATCCGATTCAGCTTATCCATCTCGTAATCATCAGAAAGCAGCGTAAGATTATCGAGAATCGTCCCCTCAACGATAGGGGGTTCTTGCTCCGTAATGCTGACTCGACACCGCCGCAATGCATATCGATCGATGCAACGCTGTGACACCCCGTTGTAGCGAACGGCCCCTTCTGTGTCATCTGGATATAGCCCCAATATCACTGACAGCAGCGAGCTCTTCCCCGAACCATTCGGCCCCGAGATTCCATATAGCCGACCCCTGGAAAACGCGAGCCCCTCAATGCTTAACGCGACCCTTTCCGCCCCTGGATAACGTAGCTTGATGTTCTCTAGACGGATTTCCTCAATCGGACCAAGCGCCAATTTGCCATTCGCTTCCACCGGGACATCCCAAATTCTTTTCAGCCGCTCATAGCATACGCGATTAGTCTGGTAATCCCTTCCCCAGCCCAACAAATACTGTACCGCTGAGCTTAAGTTCGAATAATATCCAACAGCAGTCACGAGAAAACCAGGCAACAGTCTCCCGCCCATCACTTCAACCGCGCCCACAGCAAGAAGACATCCTTGAGCGGCGGAAGCGACCAACGCGTTGCCAAAGGTAAATCTAGACCCTACTTCCTGATTTGCTCTCATCGTTGGATAGAGCCCATTAAAAGCTTCGACCAGTACAGCGCGGGACCTATCGAACAAAGCATGTTTGCGGATGAAATCAACTTTCTCCAACTGATCTTGTAGACAGGAAAAAAACCTCGCGCTCTGCTCTTGTACGTCAAAACTTCTCTCAAACAGCCTTGCGCGTGAAACCGCATAAAAAGCGGCACTCGCTGCCGCAAGAACAAGGCAGACCACACTCAACTTGATATTCAGGCTACCGAGAACAAACAGGGCGGACAAAAGGGTGATAACGTTGCTTGAAACCCCCACAACCGAGTTGATTACGAAGATGACAAGGTCATTAGCGTCGTGATTGATTTGCTGGTTATAATACGACGCGTTGAAGCCCTCGAAGAATGCCTGGGGAAGGTGCTTCACGTGCTCAAGCGTATCCGCATTTAAGCCGAACCCCGCATGCGACTGAAGGTTGATGTACAGCATCTCTGAGCAATACACTAGTCCCGCTCGAACCGCTTGGACCGCAACCAAAATAAGGCAACAAACGAGAACGGCGGCAAGATCGGCGCTGGCCGGCATCGCCAATCGGTTTACCACTATGCCGGTAAGAAAGGGACCCGCAAGCGCAAGCAGCCCGACCAAAACTGTTACGACAAGATAGGCGTAGAATCGACCGCCCAGTATATATTTTCTACAGAGATTAAGCATCAGCCTCATTTTGCCCCGCACCCCGTTTTGCCGTATTCATCATCTGGGAGAGCAGCATTTTTTGCTCGGCATCATACCGGAAGGAAACGCAACGTTTCCCCTCACCGTTTAAGGCGTGGTTGGGGCACCCTCCCATGCACATGGGAAAAGCAAAGCACTCTTGGCATTCCGGGTCATCCGGCTCATATGCCATCCAGTTAATCATGTTCTTGCTCAACATTGGCGGCTCGAAAATAGTTCCGACCCTCCGCTCCTTCATTCCAATGTCATCCCAGCACTTATACAAATCTCCGACGGGATCAACCACGTACGAGTTGATTCCAACGGCGCAACATATCCCGAAATTCGTCCCACCAAAAGGTTGAACTTTGAAGCCCCGCGCAATTGCCCTTTTAGAAAACTCAGTCTCCTCATACGAGAACTCTTTTACAGTAAAGCAGTGGCTGTCGTTCGCACATACCTGATTGATATCGTCAACAGGGGCTAAATAGAAGTGAACCTTATTCATCAGGCCATTTAGCTCGAGATAATCCAATAGCTCTTGAGCGGCCTCGATGTTGGTCTTGTCGACGTTGCTCCTTATCGAAATATCGATGATGTCGGCACACTCTTTGACGTTCTTGAGAATACGTTCGTATGTAGGGCTTCCGTCGTGAAGAATCCTTCTCGAATCGTGATCCGACTTCGATCCATCTATAGTCACTTGCGCGCTCGTCACACCACATGCCGCGAGCCTCCTTGCAACATCAGGCGTCAGCAGATAGCCATTTGTCACTATCGATGCGGAATATTCACACGTTGGCCCCACGACATCTTTCAGATCCGACGTAATCCGTTCGATCATCTTCATTCCGAGCAGAGGCTCGCCGCCGTACCATCCAACTGAGAGACTTGCGATACCAGGATAGTAATCTTTCACGAACTTGGAGAGCTGTGTCAAAACCTCCTCGCCCATCGTCGTGTACGCCTGTCCCTTTTCATAGCAGTAGGGACAGCAAAAGTTGCAAGCCATCGTTGGCGCAATGGTAAGGGACAGAGCAGTATTCGCAAAGCGCGCGGCGCGACTTTGCAACCTGATCTCCCCAAGCTCGTCCCTCTCCTCATTGACTAGGATGCCTCCCCTTATCAGCTCCGCGACAAGATCATCGGCATCCCGAACGTCCCCTTCTTGAATCCTTTTGAATTTCTGCGCGTATTCCGGATTTAACGACAGGATGCCGCCGGTTCGCGCATTCATGATAAGAAGACTTCCGTTATGTTCATGCACCACATTAAATTGCGACAGTTTCACTTCGCACCATCTCCATTTCCAACCAAATCCATATCGACCCTCAGACGCTGCGCATACGCCAGCGCACTACCTTCTTCGATAAAAACTGCACGAAAGCAGCAATAGACATGCGAGCGACACGATGACCGCATGGCCGCATGCAGCCATCAGGACCGTCCCGCCGGCAGCCCCGCACGCCCTCATCCAATAAGCCATGTGAACCGGGGGTAAAACGGTTGGGAAACTCATCGCGATAACAAGGCCCGCGAACGTTGCGACCAGCAAGGCTCCCGACACAAGAGATCTGATCCTGAACACCTCATATGCAACCGCAACCATCAGCGTATAAGCGGCGTCTATAACGATATTCGACAGGAGTGCCGAGGTCACATTACCAACCGTAAGGCTGTCTAGACCGCTTCCGGAGCACACGGCAAAGACCGCAGCGACACCGAGAGTAAACACGATGTAGGGGCACAGCGTATACACTTCGCAAGCCAATGTCTTTGCCGCAAACAGCTGCCAGCTGCGGAAGCCCCGAGCAATCGAAACTCCCCTTGCCGACACGCTCGTCGCATCACCGAATAGCGTCCCCGCCACAACAACAGAGACGATTGGGAAGAACACCGTATGCGCCATGGAGACGACACTTAGCCAGGAAGAGATACCCGTTGGCCCAACCCCTATCGAGAAAAGATAGCCCGGATCGGCGGAAAAGCCAAAGAACTGGCCCTCTCCCCCTGCGGAGACCCATGCGCCGGACCCGGCAAACACATAAATCCCCGCGATGCCCAAATACATCAGCGCTATTATCACGGCGAGTTTCATTCTCCTTGCACGGAACAGTTCCGCCCTGACCGACATCCCAAGATTCATCGAACCGCCGTCCTTACAAATAGCGAGACGAGCGCAACTCCAACCGACACAAGCACAGTGCCGCCCGCATACAGCAAAACCTGAATTACACCAACATTCTGCATACTCAGGGAACACAGGTTCATCAGGTAATACACGGGCGAGAGCATGAGCAGCAAGCTGGGCTGACCGCTTCCGTATGTACTTGGGAACCACACCATCACAAATGTCGAAACCGCTATTGCAACGACGCTGCTCGCCACCACACTCCTCGTGAGCAAATACAGGGCGAAGGTAGCGGCGTACATCGAAATGAGCAGCAGCGCGATCATCAGCGCAATCGATACAAATTGGGCAAACCCTGAGCACGAGGCCCCAACGTCCCATTGGGCCATCTTGGTTAAATACAGCGCAGTCGTAGAAAGAAGATACACGGCACCGACCAGAGTGCAGTTCACCAACAGCTTCGTGATCACAATCGCCGCCTGCGACACCCCTCGCGATCTCGATACGGCGTAAGCCACGGATTCAAAGTCTCTCGACGTAGCGTAAACCGCGTAGAGAATCGTCACCGGAATCCAGACCACTGTAGACGCAAAAGACGTCCGGGCAACAGAGCCCAAAACGTCCCCTGCATCCACTAGGTTTCCAATAAAACCTATAGCCCCTCCAAGCGTATACGGGTCATCACCGGCGACCATGATCAGCACCTCAGACGAAGTCGCAGCCGCAACCACATACAGCACAGCCGCAAGCGCAATCATCAGAGCGGTCGCCGGGTGCCTGGCGAGCAACCATACCTCGCTCCGAAAAGCTGAGATGAACTCGCGTTTCATCACAGCTCGCTCTCTCGACCGATGAGCTCCGAATAAAACTCCTCAAGGCTCTTCCTATGAGAATACGCCTCCGCAACCCTCACACCTGCGGTCGAGAGCGCTTCGATTGCAATGCCCCGCCCTTCCTTTTTCTCCTCATAGCGCATAAGGACGCTGCCGTCCGGCAGAAAAGAATGTGAGGTCTCATCTCCGAGAACCGATCTCGTTCGCTCCAGATCGTCCACATGCAACACGAAACCACCGCGGCATGACTTTTCCAGCTGAGGTGCGGTCATCCTTCGAATGAGGCGACCATGACTTATGAAGAGGTAATCAGTTGCCAGCTTGTGCATCTCCTCAAGATTGTGGCTGGATACGAGAATCGTTTTACCTTGATCTTTGTTAAGATGCGTAAGGATTTTTCTTACTTCGACTATCCCCATCGGATCCAGGCCGTTTGTCGGCTCGTCCAGGATCAACAGCTCCGGATCGCCCAGCAACGCTATGGCCAGATCGAGACGCCTCCTCATTCCCATTGAGAAGTTCTTCACTTTCTTCCCGCCGGCCTCCCCCAAACCGACGGTTGATAACACACCGTCGATGGAACGATCGGTGGGAGGCCCCACTCAATACAGCGAACGACCAAGTTGTCTCGCGCGGTCAGATTAGGATACGAAGCATTGAGGTCGGGCATATAACCCAGCCTTTCCCTGCAGCTCCGTATTTCACGTCTCCCGGTTTGCCCAAACATCGAGATCGTTCCTGACGATGGCTCCGAAAGCCCCGTGATCAATCGAATTAACGTGCTCTTGCCGGCACCATTCTCCCCAATGAGTGCACACAGCTCGCCTTCCATTAAAGAGAACGAGACTGATTTAACCGCTTCAAACCCGCCATATCTCTTGGATATGGCACGCAATTCAACTGGGACTTCCCGCATGGACGACATCCTCCCCGTCAATAAAAAGGGACGACATGGCAATTGTGCGGGGTTATAGGTAACGTCGGTTCGCCCCCCATATTGCAATGCCACATCGCCCCTCAGGCGCTGCTGGCCAAAATATCTTTGAACAGTCTGTGCACGCCGTACGGCGTGCGCTATCCGCTAAAAGCGGATAGTGCACTCCTGTGAAGAACACTTGGTGCTGCAGCTGCCGTGCGCGTAAAAGAAGCAATTGCTGCACATGGGCTCAGCCCCGGCTGACGGCTCGGTAATCCATTCCATTTCATTCCCCTCCTTTCGCGGTAGAAAGCCAGTTCATCTCTGCCCCCTAGAAACGGAACGTGCAGGACTGATTGGGGCACCTCTTCGTGCATCCCCCGTGCGCGTAGAAGAAGCAGTTGCCGCACGCGGGTGCAACGCCTTCCTCCGGCTCGTTAATCCAATCCATCTCTCCCTCCTTTCCTTGCATACCGAATTGATAATGTTATTCTAATTCGATATGTATCATATTTCAATATAAGCTTATTTATATATTACACAAGGTAAGCACCCCCCTGCATCCAGCACAGGAAATGACTCTCTCGTTCCCCAGTGACGCGGCGAGAAATACAGGCCACTGCAGGACGTTGAATGAACAGCCCGTGAAAACCGTTGTTTTCACGGGCTGCACCTGCTCAATACTTTTTTATTCTCCAGCCTCAGTCGTCTCTAAGATCGACCACGTAAACATGATCTGACTCCAGGACCGGGTCATCACCCGTCGCGGTCGCCCTGCTCAGCGCGTTGCGGGCGCGCCGCGTCGCCAGTTCCTCAAGTTCTCTTTCGTTGACGCGCTTAATAAGATCGCCAGGCTGGCAATCAAGCTCTACGCAAATATCCAGCAATGTCTTTAACCTAATTGCCTTCACCTTGCCATTTCGTATTTTTGAGATACTTGCCGGTGTGTGCCCGGTCGCCCGAATGATATCCGTACTCGTCTTTCCGCGTCGAAGCAATAAGCTTTCAAGCTCAATAATCAGATAGTCCATGCCGCCCCTCACACCAAATCCTCGGTCTGGTCTTGAAGCAGAGCTCCGTAGCGCCATATCGCAGAAATCGAGAAGCAGCAAACGGCCCCCAGCACAGCACCAATATCTATGGGCAGGGCCAGGTTTTCAAACATCGAATAGGCGTTCCCCAGCAAGTCGAAGGGGCCAATCACTATCGAAAGAAACCCCGGAGAAAACAAGAGGTCACCTATTGCCGCTGCAACAAACAGCCACCCGATAATCGAGATTCTTCGAGCATGCGAAAGGGTAAAGGGCGATTCGCCATGAGCCATGTCCATGCTGATTCCCCGCAGGGTCCATGTGGCCCCTCCGGAAATCAGAAGATACATCAAAGGAACCACTACGGAAACCGTCTTTGATGGATCATATAGGTTTCCTTGAGCAGCCATAAGCCCAATGGAAATAACCACCACCACCGAACAGCAACACACCGCTATAAACAGCGCCGTAAACAGAATCCCAAGCCTTCTTCCGAGAGTCATCATCTTCTGGATGGACTTATCGATCTTCTGGGCGCTATTCACCACAGCTCCTCCTAAAGCAATCAGAGGTCTTCTTACTTACTGTTTTTCCTACATTGTAACGAACTCGATAAGAAGAGGGTCGCTTCACGCCGCGCAATCCCGAACTCCAAGCGTTTCTCATCAGCATTGCCCATCTTTCGAGTCGAAATTCAAATCCAGTTTCTTATCGCATGCTGAAATCAACCCGAACTGGATGTGACTGGAAAACAGCGCGCTGCGTCGGTCGCGCTTTCCCGAGCGACTCTGGCACAACAGACGATATGAGTTGAACATTGGGGCCTCTCCCCTTGCAGCTCTCTCGTGGGTCGGGCGACAATGGTCGTACCATCAACCGCGGCCGCGCGCTGCGGGCCCTCGGCCTCGGCTGCGTCGTCGGGGCGGTCCCGAAGATGCACCGGCCCGCGGCCGACCGCGGCCGCAAGAACGACCGCCGCACGCCGAGTGGCTGGCACGCATGCTGGCGCGCCGCAACGTCGTCGAGGTGTGGGTCCCCGACGAGCGCCCTCGAGGACGCGCGCGACGACCTGCAACACGCCAAGCAGCGGATGTCGAAGTTCCTGCTGCGCCACGGCCTCGTCTTCGACGAGACGACGCCGGCCGGCAGGCGCAGGGGCGCCTGGACGGGGGCCTACTGGGACTGGACGGAGTCCCTCTCCTTCGACGAGCCCGACGACGCCGCGGCCTACGAGCACTACATGGACGGAAATGACCTGGTAGAGAACCCTCGCACCGTCTACGTCGCAGGGGACGTAGACGAACTCGTCGAGCACGAGCAGCCTCGCGGGCGACACGTCGTTCAACAGTTTCGACAGCGTTCCCTTGCGCTTCGCGTTGCCGAGCTCGAGAACCAGCTGCGCGGTCTGCCAGAACCTGACCGACATGTCCGCGGCGACCGCGCGCATCGTGAGGGCGACTGCCATGCGCGTCTTGCCGCGCCTGGACTTACCGAAGAAGACGAGGTCTTCGCGCGATTGTTTGTGTCAACGGCCAACTGAATGTGAACCCTTCTTGCATTGTTGCAACCTGGCTGGCAGCCGGTCTTTAATGACGACGACCATTGTCGCCCGACCCACAAAAGAGCCGCAAGGGGAGGAGCTCCCAATGTTCAACTCATATCGTCTATGGCGCACTACCATTCACCGAAAGTCGGCAACTTTTTCATTCTCTCTATACATGTTTAAACAACATGTTCTACAATAGGGACAATAGCAATGGAAACTCGGGACGAGCCGTCTATCCATCTACGGCGCAGCCCCTTATTCAAAAGGACGGTGAGTGCATCCATGGAGCGTGCAAGCGGCGTTCTGATGCCCGTTTCGTCATTGCCCGGACCTTACGGTATCGGCGGCTTTGGCTGGAACGCCTATGACTTTGTCGATTTCCTCGCCTCGTGCAAACAACATTACTGGCAGATTCTCCCCCTTACGACAACGAGCTATGGCGACTCGCCCTATCAGTCGTTCTCGGCCCGTGCGGGCAACCCCAATTTCATCGACTTTGCCGAGCTTATCGAGGCCGGCTATCTGGAGCAGTGCGATATCGACGGCGTGTACCTGGGCTCCGACCCCAGCAATGTCGACTATGGTGCCATCTTTGGTGGCCGTCGTCAGATTCTCGACCGCGCCGCCGAGCGCTTTGCCGCCGACAAGCCGGCCGACTTCGACGACTTTGTCCAAGCAAACGAAGACTGGCTCATCCCCTACTGCGAGTTCATGACCGTCAAGGAGGAGTGCGGTCTCAAGGCCTTTTGGGAGTGGCCCGCAGAGCTCCGTACCCGCGGCGAGGCTTCTGCCAAGGTCTGCGCCGCCCATCCCGCGCGCATGCTCTACCACCAGATGACGCAGTACTTCTTCAATCGTCAGTGGAGCCGCCTCAAGGCCTATGCCAACGAGCGCGATATCCTCATCATCGGCGACCTGCCCATCTATGTCTCGCGCGACTCCGTCGAGATGTGGGCCACGCCCGAGCTCTTTAAGATCGACGCCGCCGGTAATCCTGTGAGTGTCGCCGGCACGCCGCCCGACCAGTTCTCGGCCACCGGCCAGTACTGGGGCAATCCCATCTACGACTGGGACGCCATGGAAGCCGACGGTTTCTCCTGGTGGGAGGGCCGTATCCGCGCCGCCCTCGACATGTACGATGTCATCCGCCTGGATCACTTCCGCGGCTTCGAGGCCTATTGGGAGGTGCCGTTCTCCTCACCCGATTCGTCCTACGGTTCGTGGACGCAGGGCCCCGGCCTCAAGTTCTTCAAGACGCTCGAGGAAAAGCTCGGCACGCTGCCCATCATCGCCGAAGACCTGGGCTTCCTCACCCCCGGCGTCATCGACATGCGCGACAACTCGGGCTTCCCCGGCATGAAGATCTTGCAGTTCGCCTTTGAGGGCACCAACTCGTACTACCTGCCGCACAACTACATTGCCAACACCGTCGCCTATGTGGGCACACACGACAACGAGACGGCGCGCGGTTGGTTTGAGGGAACGGCCACCCCGCGTCAGCGCGAGCAGGCGGCCCTGTACACCCACCAGCAGGCAGGCGAGCCCATGGCCGATGCACTCAACCGCGCCATCGCCGCCAGCGTAAGCGATACCTGCATCTACACCATGCAGGACCTGCTCAACCTGGGCAACGAGGCGCGCATCAACACTCCCGCCACCATGGGCGGCAACTGGACCTGGCGCATGCTCGATGGCGCCATCACCCGCGAGCTCGAGCACAAGCTCACCGGCTGGACCGAGACCTACTTCCGCATCCCGTCGGAAGACGAAATTGAGCTTCCCCAATAGGAGCCACCGCGCCCGACCCCACCCCATCGTGCGGACGCGTCCGTTTTCCCCGCGCGAGGCCACTCCAATCCCTCGCGCGGGCTTCTTTTGAATTTCTGACATGTAATCAACCCATCACAGGAGGAAACATGCCCCGTATCAATCTTGCGGATCTTGCCGAGCAGTCCTTTGGCACCTCGCTCGAGCAGCTCGATGACCGTCGTATTTATAAGCTGCTGGCCAAGCTCGTGCAGGAGCGCTCTGCCGCCTGTCCTCTCAACAACGGCAAGAAAAAGCTCTACTACATCTCTGCCGAGTTTTTGATCGGCAAGCTGCTCATCAACAATATGATCGACCTTGGCATCTATGACGAGGTTAAGGACCAGCTCACCGCCGCGGGCCACGACCTCAACAAGATCGAGGAGTTCGAGGTCGAACCGTCGCTCGGCAACGGCGGCCTGGGCCGTCTGGCCGCATGCTTCCTGGATTCCATCGCCACGCTGGGCTTGACCGGCGATGGCGTGGGCCTCAACTACCATTACGGCCTGTTCCGCCAGCGCTTTGTCGACAACCAGCAGAAGGCCGTCCCCGACGAGTGGCTCGGTGAGCAGGACATCCTAGTCGACGACGACCGCTCCTACACCGTCGAGTTCGGTGATTTTGCCGTTACTTCCAAGCTCGTCAACATCGATGTACCCGGTTATGGCCAGCCCACCAAGAACCGCCTACGCCTGTTCGACCTGGCAAGTGTCGACGACGGCCTGGTCCCCGGCAGCTCCATCGACTTCGACAAGACCGAGATCGCCAAGAACCTCACCTTGTTCCTCTATCCGGATGATTCCGACGAGCAGGGCCGCCTGCTTCGCATCTACCAGGAATACTTCATGGTGAGCAACGCCGCCCAGCTCCTGATCGACGAGGCCATCGAGCGCGGCAGCAACTTGCACGACCTGGCCGACTACGCCGTAGTCCAGATCAATGACACGCACCCCACCATGGTCATTCCCGAGCTCATTCGCCTGCTCACCACCGAGCACGACATCGAGTTTGACGAGGCCGTGACCATCGTACGGTCCATGGTCGCCTACACTAACCACACGATTCTTGCCGAGGCCCTCGAGAAGTGGCCGCTCGCCAGCCTGCAAAAGGTCTCCCCTGCCATCGCCGACATTATCGTCAAGCTCGATGAGATCGCCAAGGCCGAGCACGACGACCCACGCGTCGCCATCATCGACGAATACGACACCGTCCACATGGCCCACATGGACATCCACTTTGGCTTCTCCATCAACGGCGTCGCCGCGCTGCACACCAAGATCCTGGAGGATACCGAGCTTCATCCGTTCTACGAGATCTACCCCGAGAAGTTCTCCAACAAGACCAACGGCATCACCTTCCGCCGTTGGATCCATGGCGCCAACCCCGCGCTCGCCAGCCTGCTCGACGATGTGATCGGCACCGATTGGCGCAGCACCGGCGACCTGAGTAAGCTTGCCGAGTTCGTTGACGACAAAGATGTTCTTGAGCGCCTGGCCGCCACCAAGGCCGAGGCCAAGGCCATCATGCGCCAGTTCATGGCGCTCGAGCAGGGCGTGACCATTCCCTCCAACGCCATCATCGACGTCCAGGTCAAGCGCATCCACGAGTACAAGCGCCAGCAGATGCTCGCGCTCTACATCATCTGGAAGTACCTCGATATCAAGAACGGCAACAGACCTAAGCATCCCGTCACCATCATCTTTGGCGGCAAGGCGGCCCCTGCCTACACTATCGCCCAAGACATCATTCACCTGATCCTGACGCTGTCCCAGTGGATTGCAAACGACCCCGACGTGGCTCCCTACCTGCAGGTTGTCATGATCGAGAACTACAACGTCACCGCTGCCGAGCGCGTGATCCCCGCTGCTGACATCTCCGAGCAGATCAGCCTGGCCTCCAAGGAGGCGAGCGGCACCTCCAACATGAAGTTCATGCTCAACGGCGCTTTGACCCTGTGCACGCTCGACGGTGCCAACGTGGAGATTGCCGAGCTTGTCGGCGACGAGAACATCTATACCTTTGGCGCCTCGTCCAAGCAGGTCGAGCAGCTCTACGCCGACGGCACCTATGACGCCGGCGCGCTCTACCGCAAGCCCGGCATCAAGCTGCTGGTGGACTTCATCACCAACCCCGCCTTTATGGCGACCGGCAACGCCGAGCGCCTGCAGCGCCTGCACGACGACATCATGGGCAAGGACTGGTTTATGGCTCTACTCGACATTGAGGAGTACATCCAGACCAAGGAGCGCGTGCTGGCCGACTACGAGGACCAGGACGCTTGGATGCGCAAGGCGCTGATCAACATCGCCAACGCCGGCACCTTCTCGTCCGACCGCACGATCTCCCAGTACAACGACGAGATCTGGCACCTGAGCTAATTCGGTTTCATCGCCCATCCTCTTGAAAACGGAGCCACGGCAACGCGGCTCCGTTTTTTGTGCCCGCACGTTACCCTGTGATCCGACTCGGCCAAACAATCTCGATCCATAACAACTACTCAACCAAAACGGTCCCAGCTGTTACAGATTGAGACATACCGGCCCCTCCCCTTGGGTTTATCTCAATCTGTAACATCTAGCAGCTGAAATTCGTCTTTGGTGTTACAGATTTAGATGAAATGGTTAGCTCAGCGGAACCGTCTCGATCTGTAACATCTAACGTCCGAAATCGGCCCCACCTGTTACAGATCGAGACAAACGACCGGCCAGACAGCCCCAACACAAAGAAAGGCTCCCCTCTCGCCCAGTGGACGGGAGGGAAGCCTTATATGTGACCGCGGCAAAAGGATGGCAATACCGCAGTCGCCCAAAGGGAGGGTCTGGATGCACCGGGCCTAGATAAGGTTCTTGCCAGAGACCTTATCGAAGAGGTGGGTCGCGTTCTTCTCGAACTTGAACCAGATGGGGTCGCCCGCCTTGAGCGCGCCCTTGGCCTCGAGGTCGACGACGGGGATAATCAGGACAAACTGGCCGTCGGGAGCGGTCACGTGGACATGCTCGGTCGAGCCCATGAGCTCGGTCACCTCGACGGTGCCCTGGAGCGCACCCTCCTCGCCCTTGTCGGCAAGCAGGATCTGCTCGGGACGCACGCCGGCCGTAATCTCCTTCACGTCGCCGCCGTCCCAGTTGAGGGCAAGCCGTGCGCAAGTCTCGGGGGCGAGCGCCACGTTCATATCCTCGGTCTTGACGGTAAAGCCGTTGCCCGAGCGCACCAGCTGGGCATCGAAGAAGTTCATCTGCGGCACGCCGATGAAGCCGGCGACGAAGATGTTCGCGGGATGGTTGAAGACCTCCTGCGGCGTGGCGATCTGCTGGACGACGCCGTCCTTCATGACCACGATACGGTCGCCGAGGGTCATAGCCTCGGTCTGGTCGTGGGTAACGTAGATGAAGGTACCCTTGATCTCGTGACGCAGCTTAATGAGCTCGGCGCGCATCTGGTTACGCAACTTGGCGTCCAGGTTGGACAGCGGCTCGTCCATCAGGAAGACCTTGGGGTCACGCACGATGGCTCGGCCGATGGCGACGCGCTGACGCTGACCGCCCGAAAGCGCCTTGGGCTTACGGTCGAGGTACTCGGTAATACCCAGGATCTCGGCAGCGGAGCGGACCTTGCGGTCGATCTCGTCCTTGGGGACTTTCTTGAGCTCGAGCGTAAACGCCATGTTCTCGTACACCGTCATATTGGGATACAGAGCATAGCTCTGGAACACCATGGCGATGTCGCGGTCCTTGGGAGCGACGTCGTTGACGCGCTTGCCATCGATGAGCACATCGCCCGAGGTGATGTCCTCCAGGCCGGCGATCATGCGCATCGTCGTGGACTTACCGCAGCCAGAGGGGCCAACGAGGACGATGAACTCCTGGTCGTGAACGGTGAGGTTGAAGTCCTCTACAGCAAGCACACCGTCCTCGGTAACCTTAAGGTTGTGCTTCTTCTCCTCGGTCTTCTTCTTTTTGCCAAAGAAGCCCTTCTTTTTTGACTCGTTGTTGGGATACACCTTCTGAACATGTTTGAGAACGATCTCGGCCATGTCTTTACCTTTCGATACGCGGCGCCGCGCTGAGGGGCGCCGCCAAAACTTGCAAAACAGTTACGGCATCAGCCCTTGACGGCACCTGCCACAACGCCGTCAATGATGTACTTCTGGCAGAAGATGTACATGATGACGATGGGGATGACGACCATCATGATGCATGCCATCATGGGGCCGAGCTCGACGTGGCCATAGCCGCCACGGAAGTACTGGATCAAGATAGGAATGGTCTTGTACTTGGTGGAGTCGAGCGTAAGGTAGGGCAGCAGATAGTCGTTCCAGACCCACATGGTCTCAAGGATACCGACCGAAAGATAGGTGGGCTTCATAATGGGAAGGACGATCTTAAAGAACACCTGGACCGGGTTGCAGCCGTCGATCATGGCCGCCTCTTCGATCTCGAGCGGGATGTTCTTTACAAAGCCGGCGAACATAAAGACCGCGAGGCCCGCGCCAAAACCAAGGTAGATGAAGCAGATGTTAAACGGCGTGTTAAAGCCGATGCGGTCCGCGAGGTTGGACAGCGTGAACATGAGCATCTGGAACGGTACGACCATCGAGAAGACGAACAGGTAATAGAAGAAGTTCGAGATCTTGCTGTTGACGCGCACCACGTACCAAGCGCACATGGAGCAGCACACCAGAATCAGCACGACCGACGTGACCGTGATGATGAGCGAGTACATAAACGCCGAGGCAAAGCCCTGCTCGTTCAGAGCGTGCACGTAGTTTGCGAGGCCGTTGAACGTCTCGGGCGTGAGCAGATCGAACGCCGTGGTGGTGCTGATTGCGGTCGCTTTCTTAAAGGAATTGAGCGCAATCATGAACACGGGGTAGATCCATGCGAGCGACAGAATCGTAAAGAAGATCGAGAGCGCGCGGTTGATAGCCTTATCGCGTTTCATTACTGCTGCACCTCCTTGGACCTCGTGGCCTTAAGCTGGATCATAGAAATAGCGACAACCAGGATGCAGAAGATAACTGCCTTGGCCTGACCGATGCCCTGCCATGCGATGCCAGCACGCGAATAGAACGTGTTGTAGATGTTCAGGGCGAGCATCTCGGTGGAGTGCGCCGGGGCGCCACCGGTAAGGGCGAGGTTCTGGTCGAACAGCTTAAAGCCGTTGGTGATGGACAGGAACAGGCAGATGGTGATGGTCGGCATCAGGTTGGGGATCTTAACCTTCCAAAACGTCTGCCATGCCGTAGCGCCATCGACCTTGGCGGCCTCGATGTAGTCAGACGGGATGGACTGCAGACCGGCGATGTAGATGATCATCATGTAGCCGACCTGCTGCCACAGGGTCAGGATGATAAGGCCCCAGAAGCCAGCAGCAGAGTTAAGGGCGATGAGCTGGGCGCCCACGTTGGAGAGCAGGCAGTTGATCAGAATCTGCCAAATGTAGCCCAGCACGATGCCGCCGATCAGGTTAGGCATAAAGAAGATCGTACGGAAGATGTTGGTGCCCTTGAGCGCTTTGCGGGTGAGCGCCTGCGCGATGGCCAGCGCGATCACGTTGATGAGCACCGTCGACAGGAAGGCAAACGCCACGGTAAAGAAGAACGACGTGGAGAACTGCGGATCGGACAGCGCGCGCACGTAGTTCTCGATACCGACAAAGTGCGCGTTATTGATGGTAATAAACTGGCAGAACGAGAGATAGAAACCCTGGATAAAGGGAATCACGAACCCGATCATAAACGCCAGGCACGTGGGCAGCATAAAGAGCGGCCACCAGCGCTTGAGTGCTTTGCCCATAGAAGGGTCCTTTCAATATGCAGGGGGCGGGCAAACCTACGTCTGCCCGCCCCCTGTCGCTAATCAGATAGCTTGGGCAGCAACTGCTTACTCGGAAGCAGCCTTCTCGGTCTTCCAGCCATCGACGAAGGCGTTCTTGACGCCGTCCCACTTGGTGTTGTCGGCAGCATAAGCGATGAGAGCCTGCTTGAGGTTCTTCTTCCACTCCTCGGAGGGGATGTAAACGAAGTCCCAAGCGACGGTCTTCTTGCCGTCCTTGGCCATAGCAACGGCCTGCTGCGAGAAGACGTTGGTGGTCTCCTTAGCGCTCTTGAACGGGGCGGTCAGACCCATCTTGTCAGCGATGATGCTGGTGGCGGTGTCAGAAGTGACGCACCAATACATGAAGTCCTCGGTGGCCTTCTGGGCATCCTCGGAAGCCTGGGAGCTGACGCACCAGTAGTTCTCGCCGCCGGAGCACAGGCCCTGGTTCTCCTCGCCGTCGACGCCGATGTAGATCGGCAGCATGCCGAGCTGGTCGTCGGTCATACCGGCCTTGGTGAGGTCGGCGTAGGCCCAAGAGCCGTTCTGGTAGAAGACGGCCTTGCCGGTTGCGAACTCGTTGGTGGCGTCGTCACCGGTCTTGGAGGCGAGCTGCGAAGGATCGCAGGTGGAGTCGGTGATATACAGGTCGAAGATCTGCTTAAAGTTGTCGAGATACTCGCCCTTGATCTCGTCGTCCTCCTGATTGTGCTCCTTCTCGAACTCGTAGTAGAGCGGGAGGTTGGCGAGGTGCGTGGTGTAGCGCCAGCTGGAGGAGTCATCCATGCCGGCGGAAGTGAAGGCACCGTCAACGCCGAGCTCGTCCTTGCGGGCCTGGATGTCATCGGCGCAAGCCTTCAGCTTGTCGAAGGAGTTGATGTCCTCGGCCTTGTAGCCGGCCTTCTCGAGGAGCTCCTTGTTGTAGATGATGCCGTAGCTCTCCTGAACCCAGTCGATACCCAGATCCTTGCCGTCGGACTGCAGCGCCAGGGAGTCGTCGATGAGCTCACCGCGGAGCTTGGTGTCGGAAAGATCGGCGCAGTAGTCCTTCCAGTTCTTAAGGCCGGTGGGGCCGTTGACCTGGAACAGCGTCGGAGCGGAGCTCTTGGACATCTCGGACTTGAGCTTCTCCTCGTAGGTGTTGGAGGCGGCGGTCACGATCTTGACCTCGACGCCCTTCTCCTTCTTGTACGCCTTGGCGATCTCCTTCCACTCCTTGTCGACCTCAGGCTTAAATTGGAGGAAGTAGACCTCGGCAGCGTCACCAGAAGCAGAGGAGCCGGAGCCGGCAGAACCACCACAGCCCACGAGACCCAGACCAAGAACCGCAGCCGCGGAGCCAGCGAAGCCCAGGAACTGCCTTCTGCTCATTTCGTTCTTCATTACAATCCACCCTTTCACACCGTGGCGGCACCCTTTGCCGCCGCCTTCGGAGATTGGCTCGGGGACTTTGCCCCTTTTGCTGATTTGTACAATACGCTATTTGGCTAGTTGTTTGAACAAGTATTACTAGAGCGGTAGAAAAACTTCGGTGAACGGTAATTTCAACTTGATACTTGACAAGTTTTGTATAAACAATTACTTGTTATCGAATGCAGAGAAAACGCCCGGTCAAGCCGATGCATCGTCGGTTTGACCGGGCGTTTTCTCTTTGAGGACATGAGTCTCGTCAGGCTGCGAGCTAGCCGGCTATCGCTTGGAGTTGACGCGGTAGTGGAAGATCTCGGGATGCGTGCGGGCATGCGTCACCTCAAATAAGATGCCGTCCGAGGTGTACGACTGGCTCTCCATAACGGCGACGCAGTTGTACTTGCCAAGGTCCAAGTAGCTGCAGTCCTCATCGTTGGCAAGCTCGACGCTCACCGTACGGCGGCTCGCCATCACTTTGACGCCACGCTTGTGCTCCAGATAGTCGTAGATAGAGCTTGCCGCAATCTCGGGGGTCAGGCCCTTGGCGATCGACTCCAAAAAGTAGCCGTGGTCCACCTGGCGCGCGCTGCCGTTGAGGCTTCGGACACGCACGACGCGAATCAGCTCCTCGCCCACCTTAAAGCCAAGGCGGCGCGACAGTTGCTCAGTGCAAATCAAATGTTCAAAAGACTTGACCTCGGTCGATGCGACGGCATTGTTGCGTTTTGCGAACTCGCCAAACGACTCAACCTCTTCGAGTGCGCCCAGCATGTCGGTTTCGCCCTTAAGCCAAATAACGCGCACGCCCTTGCCGTGTATAGGCTGCACAAACATCTGGTCGGCCAGCATGCTCAAGGCGCGTCGAACGGTATTGCGCGTGCAGCCAAACTCCGCGGTCAGCTCGGCTTCGGTTGGCAGCATCTCCTGAAACGCATAGGTCCCGTTAATGATGCGCGAACGGATCTCGCGGTAGATTCCTTCGTAAATCGCTTTTGGCATAACTTCACCTCTAATGAATATGTATGGCTAGGCACGATAGCATTTCTTAAAGTTGTTTAAACCGATTATCGGTAAAGTACGGATTATTTACCGTCGACGGTTCCCCCGAAACCCAAATCGGACCGAATCAAAACCGTCAATGCGGCAAGCAGCCAGTCCTCTACAATGAGTTCATTGTTTAAACGTTCTTGCTCGCACAGCATGTTGCATCCGGAAGGCATATTATGCTGCAGAAAATCCAACGCTTTGGCGGGGCAATGTTCGCGCCCGCCATGCTGTTTTCTATATCAGGCCTCATGGTCGGCATCTCCGCCCTCGCCACGACCGTAGACATCGTCGGTGACCTCGCCGTATACGGAACCCCTTGGTACGTTTTCTGGACCATCATCCAGCGCGGCTCGTGGACGGTCTTTAAACGTCTCCCGCTCCTTTTTGCCGTAGCGCTGCCTATCGGTCTTGCCCAAAAGCAACCGGCACGCTGCTGCCTCGAGGCACTCGTGGCCTATTTTGCCTATTGCTTCTTTTTGAGCGAGATCATTAAGCTGAGCGGAGACAACCTTGGGCTTAAGTACCCATCATCTTTGACCCCCGCCAGCGGTATCACCGTCATCGACGGCATCAAGACGCTCGACACCGGCATTATCGGCCCGCTGGCGGTATCGGCAACCGTCGTCGCCATCCATGACCGCTTCTACGATGCCAAGGTTCCCGATTGGCTCGGCACCTTCTCGGGTTCCTCGCTGGTCTACCTCATCAGCTTTTTTGCCGTGTTTGCCCTTGCCGCCATCTCGGCCGCCATCGTGCCCTTCGCATACGCCGTGACCGAAACGCTGCGCCACGCACTTGCGGGCGTCGGCCCCTTCGGCGTGGGCATCTTTGTGTTTTTGGAGCGAGCACTCGAGCCCATGGGGCTGCACCACCTGCTCTATATGCCCATCTATTACGACAATCTGGTCATTCACGACGGTATTTACGCCACGTGGACCAACCTGCTCCCCATTCTCTCCCATAGCACGCGCCCTTTAAATGAACTTGCGCCCTGGGCAGGTTTTACCGCCACCGGCTGGGGCAAGCTCTTTGGCCTTCCCGCCATCGCGGCAGCATTCTATTTCACCGCCAAACCCGAACGCCGCGCCGGCCTTAAGGTCATCCTTTTGCCCGCCATCGTCGCCTCGGTGGTCTGCGGTGTCACCGAGCCGCTCGAGTTTCTCTTTATGTTCACCTATCCTGGACTCTTTTTGCTCTACGCCGTCCTATCCTCCTGCCTTGCCATGACCATGAACTTCTTCGGTATCGTCGGCATCTTCTCGGGCGGTCTCATGGAAATGACGGCCTTCAACTTCATCCCACTCATGCGAATGCATGCCGGCTCCTACCTTTTGGCGCTCGGTATCGGTCTTGCCTTTAGCCTCATCTTTTTTGTTAGTTTTCGAGCACTCATCTTGGTCTATGACCTTAAGACGCCGGGCCGCGAGGATCATGTCTCCAATCGCGCGGCAATCGATCGTTTAACGGGAAGCGGCTTTGCCAAAGAGCAATCTCCCAATGGCGAGGTCAGTATTCAATCCGATCAAGATCACGTCCTCGCTGAGCGGGTAATTCAGCTTTTAGGTGGCGTTGGCAATATCGTGGGCGCAACCAACTGCGCCACGCGCCTGCGCGTCGAGGTCGCAGACCCTTCCATCGTTGCAGATAACGCGTCGTTTGTCGCGGTGGGCGCCAAGGGCCTCATCATTACGGGCAAGACCGCCCAGGTGATTATCGGCATCTCCGTTCCCCGCGTTAAAGAGCATTTTGACCAGATCATGGGCCTCGAGCCGGGATTTGTGCCCACCACCTCGGCCTCCCCTGCCGCCAGCGCAGCCCATAAGCGCGGCGATATCTGCTTCTTCGATATCGACGGAACACTCGCCTGGCAAGACCCTCGAGTGGCACAAGAGCTTCCCGAGAGCGAGCGAGACCTCTCCCCCTATCCCAATGAAGCGGTCTCGCAAGCCATCCGTAATTTTGTCGCCAAGGGCAATATGGCGTTTATCTGCACAGGGCGCACGCTGAGCTGCATCCATCCAAAGCTGCTCGATCTGCCCTGGACCGGCATCGTCTGCCTCGCGGGTGGCTATGTCGAACTTGAGGGACACGTGATCCGCGATTTGGCGATGACGCCCGGTATGCTGCAGCGTCTTGCTCCCATTCTTGAGCAATCGGACGAAGTGATTCGTTTTGAGGGACTCAATGGCGTCGTTCGCATGGGTGCCGATGCGCCCGACGCCCCCGGATATGCCCGCACCGTGGGCGATGCAATTACGCAGCTGCAACATTACAGCGCCTACAAGATCTTAATGTCCACGTCGCTTGCCAACCGCATCGCTCAGGATCAAACGTTTGAGCCGCTGCTCTGCTTTAACGAGCTCGAGCTCGAAGTGACCGAGATTTCGCCTCGCGAATGTACCAAGCGCGAGGGTATCCAGTCCGTACTCGACGCTCTCGACCCCAACCATGGAACGGTGTATGGCATCGGTGATGCCAGCAATGACATCTCGCTGATGAACGCCGTCGACGTCGGCATCGCCATGGGCAATGCACCGGACTTCCTCAAGGAAAAGGCCGACTATGTCACCGACAGCATCGACCACGACGGCGTCGTCACCGCGCTCGAACACTTTGGGCTTATCTAGCCAAGCCCCTACTGCACTTGCGGCCGCATGGACCAATCGTCTTCAACCGCCGCGCTCGACGCCCTAATGTGGCAATATGTTGTCTGCATAATGCAACGATGCAACCTATCAAAGAATGCGAGAACCCGTGTCCAGTCCGTTTACCAGCTTTTTAGCCCAGCACTTTGACCAGATTAACGACTATCTGGCCACGTTCTTTGACGGACAGGCGACTTCCGCCGATATCGAGCGCTACCTGTACGCACCACTTTCGGCCTTTACGGCCAACGCCGGCAAACGCCACCGCCCGCTCATCTGCATGCTCGCCGCCACCGCGGTGGGCGGAAGCTTCGAAAGCGCCCGCAGCGCCGCGGCGGCCATCGAGCACTTTCAGTCGGGCGCACTCATCCACGACGACATCGCCGACAACGGGCAGATTCGTCGCGGCAAGCCCTGCATGCACCTTACCGAGGGTACCGGTCTTGCCATCAACTGCGGTGACCTGGCGCTCACCATGGTCACCAAGACGGTTCTCGACGACCCCACACTCAACGCAGACGTGAAGCTTCGCGTGCTCCACGAGCTTACCGAGATGATCGTCCGTACCATCGAGGGCCAGGCGCTCGACCTGGGCTGGGTCCGCGACGGGCGCTTTGACATTTCGGTCGACGATTATCTGGACATGGCGACGCACAAGACCGCGTACTACAGCGGAGCGACGCCGCTTGCCGCCGGAGCCATTATCGGCGGCGGCAGCGAAGAGCAGATTGAGGCACTGCGCGCCTTTGGGCTGCACACGGGCCTTGCCTTCCAGATTCAAGACGACCTGCTCAACTTGATCGGCACCAAAGAGGCCGCCAACAAGGACTTCCGCACCGACATCACCGAGGGTAAACGCACGCTCGTTGCCGTGCACGCCCTGTCTGATGAGCGCCATCACGACGAGGTCGAGGCAATCCTTTCCTCGGGCACCGAGGACCCCGCGCAGCTCGCGCGCGCCGTGGAGATCTTCCAGCAGACCGGCTCCATCGAATATGCTCACGCCTACGCGCTGGACCTGACCGCAAAAGCCAAGGCTGCCATCGAGAACGTTGAGCTTGACCCGCACGCACGCGAACTGTTCCTCTCCATGGCAGATTTCTTTGTGGAGCGCCTCAACTAGCGGGGGTCACAAAACCTGTGGGCAGCGCGTTTGGGTACAAGTTGCTACACTGTTGAGTGCATGTTTATGCATTGTCTCGCGTTGTCTATCCGACACGCGCTCAAAATAGTACGAATCGTACGCCGAAAGGGGTTCGTTCATGGAACCTATTACCACGGGCATGCAGGGAGCAGCCGTCGAGGATGTTCAGTCCCGCCTTCTGCAGCTCGGCTATACAATCGATGACGCCGAGGTTGTCGACAAGCGCTTTGGCACCACCACCGAGCAGGCCGTCAGCACCTTCAGGCTCGACAGCGGCCTTGCTGCCGGTCATGCCGTCGATATCCCCTGTTGGAGCGCCCTGGTCGACGCCTCGTATAAGCTGGGCGACCGCACCCTGTATCTGCGCATGCCCAATTTCCATGGCGCCGATGTGCAGGCCCTGCAGCGCGCTCTCAACGTTTTGGGCTTTGCCTGCGGCGAGGACGACGGCTACTTTGGTCCGCATACCGAGGCCGCCCTGCAGCAGTTCCAGGAAAATGTCGGCCTGTTTGCCGACGGCATGGCCTTCCAGGACACCTACGCCTACATCAACCGCCTGCACCATGTGTGGGAGGGCAAGCCCTCGGTCACCGAAGCCGAGTCTCGCATCGGTTTTGCGCGCGCCGCCAACGTGCTCGAGCGTTTCCAGATTGCCGTCATCGGCGAGGACCCTATCGCGCGCAGCGTAGCATCGCGCATGTGGAACATCGCCACGGCGACGACCGACAGCAGCGGCATGATGCTTTGCGATTCCGAGGTTCCGACCGATGTCGACCTGGTGCTCGAGATTGCAAGCGACGGGTTGCCTGCAGACGCCGCCCCGCGCGCCACGATCGCCCTCGCCGAGTGCCACAACCTGGCCCAGCGCATCCGTACCGCCAATGTCGCCGCACAGCAAAAGCCGGCACGAATTCGCATCGAGCTCACCGGCATGACGCGTTACAACGGCACCTTTACCGCCAGCGACGCCCAGACGCTCGCGGTACGCCTGCTCGATGGTGTTTGCGATGCCCTCGCAGATTAGGTAAACTAGACGAGTTGCTTTTGGGCAACACCACACATTGGGACGTAGTTCAACGGTAGAACTCCGGTTTTTGGTGCCGGCTGTTGGGGGTTCGAATCCCTCCGTCCCAGCCATTAAAACTGAGCGCCCTAAGCCCATAACGGCCCAGGGCGCTTTCTTGTGGGCAAGCGGAGGGATTCGAACCCGCAAGGGTGCGGAGCTGAGGAAACGCGAAGCGTTTTCTAGCGCAGCACGCAAGGAGCGAAGCGACGCAGCGGGGCGCGGCCGCCGAAAAGGCGGACGCGGAATCCCTCCGTCCCATATCAGTAACGGGCTCCCCGCATCTCGACTTTCCAGCCAAGCCGAAACTTCTCGCGCAGGACGAGAAGTTGCAAAAGGTAGATTTTCAGGCATGTCCCAAAAATCCACCCTCAAAAGACAGGCGCCCCAAGCCCATTAGAACCAAGAGCGCCTTACATCTAGAAAATATCAGCCCAGTTCCGAAAAGCGAGCCGTCTGCGACAACCAAGTAGCCGCCGGCCCGGGAGAGCGGGGACACCGACTTAGGTTTATCGCGAGTTCCGCACGAACAGGAGGCCACTTAATGTGGCCTCCGTCGTGAGCAGGACTGTAGAGCAGGAAACCTAAGTCGGTGTCCCCGCTCTCCCGGGCCGGCGGAACTAATTATTCAGCATGCGGTCGAAGCTTCCCGAGTCGCCATCCCGATAGTCGGCGGTCATCAGAATCTCCTGCGGAATGCGCCCGCCCTCGCGCAGCACATTGCGGAACTGCACGCGCGTGACCATGGGCAGATCCTTGATCGTCGCCGCCAAGTTCTGCGGCACGCCCTGGTTGGCAGCCGCGGGCTCGCACTCTCCGCCGGCCTTCACGCGACGCTTGTGCTCGGCGAGCATGGCGCGGTACATGCCGGCATGCAGGCGAATCTCAACCACATTGGCATTGCGAGCCTGCTCGACGATGCGCGCGCCCTCGCGGTCGATATCGCCCACGTAGTAGACGTAGTTAAAGCGATAGCCGATCTCGGCCAGATAATCGTCCAGGGCATGCGAGACGCTCGCTTTGCATCCGCCGCCAAAAATCACGCCGCCCACCTTGATGCCAAAGAGCTTGGCGTGCTTGCGGCCACGCAGCAGCTTGACGATCTCGTCATAGGTGTCCAGGTTCTCGACCATAATGAACGGCTTATCGGCGCCCAGCGTAAAGAAACCCGTAAAGTGCACGGGGCGGTTGGGGGCGACCTTGATCGCCTGCATGCTGACGCCCTTTTCGGTCATGCGCCTTATTAGGCGCTCACCGTGCTTGCCGTCAAAAGCCTTCTCATCGTTAAAGATCTGGTAGGCACGCTGGCGGCGCGAGGCAACCGGCGTATCGGCACCTCGGTTCTGCTCGATCCAAGCCTGGATGATTGCGATTTCCTCGGCAATCTTGCGGTTGGACATCTCGTTGTGCTGAGTGCGCTGCGGAGCCTTTTTGCCGTCCTTGCCCTCGACCTTTACGATCTGTGTCTGCTGCTCCTTGATCTTAGAGAGCGCCGTAGGCGTAGGGACAACTTTGAGCAGCTGCCTGCCCAAAACGCGGGCAAGGGCAAACGCCGATACCTCGCCGTGGACGGCCGACTCGGGCTGCTGGGTAGCACTATCAGCCGCGGCAGGCTCAGCCTGTGCATGAGGCTTACGCTTGGAATCTGCCCGGGTATTACGTTTCTGCTTGGGCGCAGACGAGCGCTTTTGCGGACGATCGGACTTGGCCTCCTTCGCCGGCTGGCGCTTGACCTGATCCACCGGAGTCTCGGCCTTCTCATCTCCGTTTTGTGTCGCTGCCTTCTCGGCCGCGGCCTCGGCATTTGAGCCACGACCGCCGCGGTGACGACGACGGGGCTTGCCTGAGGTGCTCTCCCCCGCCTGCTTATCAGCGGTCTGTTGAGCTTTGACCTCAGCGTCAGCCGCAGGCTGCGACTCGGAAGGTTGCTGCTCGCGAGTCGCCGGCTCAACGGTTTTCTCGGTTTGTTCGGCCTTCTCGGCCTGAGCGGGCGAAGCCGGCTCGCCCTTCTCCTGACGCCTTACGGGATACGCGCGCCTCGCAAAACCACGCCCGGGACGGCATGAACCCGGAGCCTTCTTGGCAGACTCCTCAACATCGTCTGCAGCCTCGGAAGGCTCTTCAACCTCATGCGCGACATCCTGCTGCGCAGCCTTAAAGTGGGCACCACGGCGACGCTGGGGCTCCTGGGCCTCCACGGGCTTTTGCTCCTTCGCGGGCCTCTGCGACTCGGCAGCAACCTCGTTCTCAACAGCCTCGGCATCCGTCTCACCCTTTTGAGCAACGGCACGACGGAAGCGCTCCTGCTGGGCGCGGCGCTGCGCATCGCGCTTGCCACCCCCGCCAAAACCGCCGCGTCCCGCCTTGGCCGTAAAGGCACGCACGACGTTCTCATCGAGCAACTCATCGGTATCGACATGCTCACGCGGAGCAGCTTCTTCCACAGCAGGCACGTCAGCGGAATCCTCGACGACAAAATCTTCGACGGACTCGGCAGGCTGCTCCTGGGCATCGCGGATCTCGACATTGATGGTATAGAACGCCGGGCGCCCGTTAATGCCGCTGCCCTCGATCTTGGTCACGATATTTGCCGCGATAAGCTCATCGCGCATCGCCTTGGTGTCGCATTCCTTATCGACGGAGCGGAAAATCTGCGCCAGCGCGCTCGACTTAATCTTGAGCGCCTTGCGGCAGAGCAGGTCGTAGGCAACCAGCTTGGCGCGCTCGGCAGAAAGCGATGTCTGGCTGCTCAGACGCTCAGCCAGAGCATCGACATTGTTTTGATTATCGGAATATACCGTCTTGGCCACGGGGCCCCTTTCATATGCACACATATACGTCCATATGGTACAACGCACGAGCCTATCCACGCAAAACATCTGCGAGAACGCCCTTGCACCACCTGTTCTCACAAGAAAAAAGACCGGGTCCGCTTGATTGCGGACCCAGTCTTTCCGAGTCAAATAGATGGGAGATTCAACCCGTCCGACCGACTAGGCCTTGGCGGCCTCGGCGTCGGCAGGAGCTTCAGCGGCAGCGGCGCGACCGTACTCGGCCTTGCCCATCTCGGACCACTCGGGCTCCTCGTCGGGCATGGAGCCGGCCTCCTTGCCGAAGAACTCCTTGAGACAGTTGACGGCAACGATGAGGCCCAGGACCATCAGCAGGACGGCGAAAACGAGCTGCAGGCCCTTGGTGGCGGCGACGGAGACGGCGGCCGTGGTGGCGGTAGCCGGGATGGTGCCGAAGAAGCCGTAAGCCTGGACAGCGGTCATGCAGCCCATGGCGCTCTGGACCAGCGAGGTGAAGGTGCAGCAGAGCAGGAAGGCGACGGGCACGTAGAGCATCCAGCCCTTGCGGCCGGTGCACTTGCAGAACACGGCGAGGGTAATCATGGTCATACCGCCGAGCAGCTGGTTGGAAGCACCAAAGAGCGGCCAGATGTTGGCATAGCCGCCAAAGGCGAGGGCGAGACCGGGAAGCAGGGTGACGACCGTGGCGAACCAGGGGTTGCCGAGAACCTTCATGTAGCCGGCCTTGGACTCGATGGCCAGGGCGTCGTTGGTCTGGGCAAAGAACTCGGAGAACGAGGTGCGGGCGATGCGGGCGACGGCGTCGAGCGAGGTCAGGGCCAGAGCGGAAACGTTCATGGTCATGAAGACGGTAGCGAACGTACCGTCAACACCGAAGGCCTGCATACCGCGGGAGATACCAGCGGCGAAGATCTGGAACGGGGTGGAAGCGACGCCGGCGTTGAGGGCGCCGGTACCGGCGGTGTTCATGTCGGAGAACATGATGCCGGCGACGATGATGGCAAGGATGCCGACGAAGGACTCGACGATCATGGCGCCATAACCGACCTTGACGGCGTCCTGCTCCTTCTCGACCTGCTTGGAGGAGGTACCAGAAGAAACGAGGCTGTGGAAGCCGGAGAGGGCACCGCAGGCAACGGAAACAAACAGGACCGGGAACATCATGCCAGAAGCGCTGGAGAAGCCGGTAAAGGCCGGAGCGGTGATGGTGGCCTGGCCGTTAACACCCAGGACGACGATACCGAGGACAGCGCAAACGATCATGACGATCATCATGATGGAAGTGAGGTAGTCACGCGGGGTCTTGAGCATCTGGATGGGCATAGCGCCAGCGAAGACCAGGTAGACCATGACGACGGCGAACCACTGGAACTTATCCAGGTAGACCGGGAACTGCATACCGACGGCAAACATGAGAACCATGAGGACCACGCCGGTGACGAACTCGGTAGCACCGGTGAGGTTGAACTTCTTCTGGGCCCAACCAAAGGCGATAGCGACGAAGGTGAACAGGATGGAGATGGTACCAGCGCAGCCGGCGGCATAGGACTTGGTGAAGTCGATGGCACCGGTAGCAGCACCAGAAGCGTCAACGGCCGGGGTGAACATGAACGTCTTGCAGACCATGTCGGTGAAGGCGGCGATGACGATGATGCAGAACAGCCAGCAGAACAGCAGGAACAGGCGACGGCCGGTCTTGCCGATGTACTTCTCGATGAGCTGAGCCAGGGACTTGCCGTTGTTCTTCATCGAAGCATACAGAGCACCAAAGTCGTGGACGGCGCCAAAGAAGATGCCGCCGACGAGGACCCAGAGCACGACGGGCAGCCAGCCAAAGGCCATGGCGACGATCGTACCCGTGACAGGGCCAGCACCGCAGATCGAGCTGAACTGGTGCGAGAACGCGGTAAAGGCGGAGACGGGTGAGAAGCTCTTGCCGTCCTTCATGCGCTTGGCCGGCGTGAGGGCCTCTTTGTCAACGCCCCACTTGTTGGCCAGCCAGCGGCCGTAGCCCAGATAGCCGCAGGCGAGCACCGCCGCGGCCACAACCATGAGCAAAACTCCGTTCATTACATTTCCTCCTCTAAAAAGAACTTCCTAGACATAAAAAATGAGGGCCGTCGGTTGCGCTCGACGGCCCTCATCTTCATCAGCCGCCCGTTATCGTACGGGCTAGCTGTATGTGCTAACCCGCATCAGATAATTACTACGCTGATAATGTTTAGCTGATGCGTGAACATGTCTAAGAAATCCTCTTCAATCATGATGCGAACGATCCGTGCGTGTTCACATCCCCCAGTGGATGAAAAGCAGTATGAAACTTTAGTTACCTAAAGTCAACGCAAATTTGTAATGAATTTTCAACTTTTTTTGAAATTCTCGGTATAAAACGCCACTGACCTCGGACTTTACCCAACAAAAGTTTTTGCATGAGAGATGCCCCTCGGGAGCCGCGGGAGCTCCCATCCCAAATGCGGAGCAAAGCTCCGCACACCATCTTTTTCTTTCAGCTAAAGCACGCCGGAAATTCGACGCAGCTGGCTAACCTTGCCGGACGTTGTCGACGCCAAACCAGCTCAGAAGCTATATCGATACAGAAAGGTCCCCGGACGGAGGGGCCGGATATAAGGTTTATCGCGAGTTCCGCACGCAAAGAAGGCCACTTAATGTGGCCTTCGTCTTGCGCAGGACTGTAGAGCAGGAAACCTTATATCCGGCCCCTCCGTCCGGGGACCGCGCCGTACCAGCTACAGCGTCATGTTTGGATCGGCGTCGACGTCGAACGGCGAGATTTCACCTCGGTCGAATTTACGGCGGGCGACCTCCGCGATCATGGCAGCGTTATCGGTGCACGCCGAAAGCGGCGGTACCGTCACGCGGATCCCCTGACGCCCAAGCTTCTTGATCATCATCTCGCGCAGATGCGGATTAGCCGAGACGCCGCCGCCGATGCAGTATTCCTTGCATCCGGTGGCATGCAGGGCGTTTTTGGCCTTCTTGTACTGAACGTCAAAGACGGCTGCCTCAAACGAAGCCGCCAGATCGGGCAGGTGAATCGTGCGCCCGGCCTTGGTCTCCTGCTCGATGTAGAGCGTCACGGCCGTTTTAAGACCCGAAAGCGAGAAACGATAGTCTCCCCTGCTGTTAAGCGCGCGAGGAAAATCGATCGCCTTGGGGTTGCCCGTCTCGGCCAGCTTGGAGATGATGGGGCCACCGGGATAGCCCAGACCCAACGCCTTGGCTACCTTGTCGAAGGCCTCGCCCACAGCATCGTCGAGTGTCTCACCAAGTACCTCGTAGTCGCCCCATGCCTTCACGTGCACGAGCATGGTATGACCGCCCGAGACGAGCGTGAAGATAAACGGCGGCCTGAGATCGGGCTGCGCCAGCAGATTGGCGAACAGATGGCCCTCCAGATGGTTGACGCACACGAGCGGTTTACCGGCGGCATAGGCAAAGCCCTTGGCGAAGGCGACGCCCACTACCAGAGCACCCACCAGGCCCGGACCCTGTGTCACGCCAACAGCGGCGAGTTCGCTCGGCGCGATGGCTCCACCCTCAAGACCAAGCGATGCTGCGGCATCCTCGAGCGCCGCATCCACGACACTCACAATCACCTCAACGTGTTTGCGCGAGGCGATCTCGGGCACCACGCCGCCAAAGCGGGCATGAAAATCAATCTGTGTCGACACCTGGTTGGCCAGCATATTGCCATCCGCATCGATAATCGCCACGGCCGTCTCGTCGCAGGAACTCTCGATAGCGAGCACTAGGCGGCGGCGCTCAATTTCGGCACGCTCCCCCTCGGAGCGCCCAGGCGCAGGCAGCGGCCATACGCGCTGCTCTGCCGCCGTCGGCTCGGGCGAAGCATTGTCGACCGGAAGCACCAGGGGCAGCGGAGCCGTCATGACGATGGCGTCCTTGCCGGCACCATAGTAGCCGCGGCGACGGCCAGCCTCGGTAAAGCCCAGAGCGTTATAAAGCGCGATCGCTCCCTCGTTACCGTCCTCGACCTCGAGCGAAGCCGTGGTGCAGCCGAGCATCTGGGCATCATAGCTCACGTGCGACAGCAGCTTGCGGGCAATGCCCTCACGGCGATGTGCCGGGTCGACGGCGACATCCAGAATCTGCACATCACCGTCCACGACCATACCGCCGGCAAGGCCCAGCAGCTTGCCGTCGTCGTGTGCCACCCACCAACTACGCGGCGCAGCGACGTCCTCGCCCAGTTCGGACAGGAACATGCCCGGCGTCCATGTCTCGTGTCCGGCACCTTCAAAGCAGGCAGCCTCCAGCGCGCTCGCGCCCTCGGCATCCGCCGCGCCCATGGGACGGAACTGCAGATGACGACCGGCGAGCTCATCGGCAACACCCGTAATTTCGCTCTGCGCACTCTCGGCAAGACCAAGACGCTTGCGCTCGTTTTCCTCGGCATCCGAAAGGCGCGTGTAAATCGGCAGGACGCGGGCCGGATCGCCGTCACCCGCAGCGTGCGCGAGCAGCAAGCCCTCGCCCGAAGGCCACCACAGGTCGCGCTCCACGCAGCGGGCGGCCTCGTCCTCACCCAGCAGCTTGCCATAGCGCACGAGACCGTCACCGGTCAGCTGAACCTGGCCCCAGTCCGCTGCTTGGCGCCACTCATCGAGCGCCACGGCGGCCTTGACCACGTGTTCGCGCTCAAATTGACGCTCGGGACCCTCATCGACCAGCATATACAGCGCCGGATATACCTCACCGCGCATAGCATCGGCCAAGATACCAAGCTTGCCGCGCACGCCAGCCTTCCACGCCGTCCAAGCGCAAGCGTCGAGCGTCGACACGCCCAGCAGCGGAACATTGGCACCACGCGCGAGGCCCTTGGCAGTGGAGATGCCGATGCGCACACCCGTAAAGGACCCCGGGCCGCGGCCGACCACATAGCAACCAACATCGCTGCGATCCAGACCGGCTTGAGCCAGCACGCCATCAACGGTATTCACGAGCTCAACGTTGGCGTGACGGCGACACATGTGGTCGCCACTCACGAGCTTCGTCTCACCCGTCTGCCCATCAATCCAGCTTGCCGCGCAGGCAAGCATGTCGGTCGAGGTATCGAGCGCCACCACCAGCGCGTTGTCGTTATGCAAGCTCATCTTGTACAGCCTTATCAATCAAATGGGAAAGCTCCATTGCGCGGTCACCGTGCGCCTCAAGCGTTATCGTTCGCACATCGCTGTCGCCCTCATCACGCCTGAGCGTCACCGAAAGATACTCATCCGTCAGCTCGTCCTGGAATTGTTCGCCCCATTCCAGCAGGCAAGCACCCTCATAGCCCAGCACATCGAAAATGCCCGTATCCTCGAGCTCGTAGGCATGCTCCAGGCGGTATAGATCAAAGTGAAACAGCGGAATACGACCTTGATCGTGAACGGCCATGAGCGCAAACGTAGGACTCGTAACCATATGCCCATCGCCCAGCCCGCGCGAGACGCCCTTGGTAAAGTGAGTTTTGCCCACTCCCAGGCCACCGGTCAGGATGAGCACATCTCCGTCCTCAAGGCACGGTGCAATTAGCTCGCCAAAGTACTCCGTATCGGCAGCGCAAGTCGTTTTGTAAGTACCTACCCCCAGGCGCTCCAGGGACATATATGCTCCTTATTATTCCGAGGCGTCCTCTGGTGCGGGATGTCGCCCCAGATAGTCGCCCAGCATCTTAAAGTCTTCCTCCAGCAGCTCCTGCCACGCTGGATTGCGTAGCGCTGCTGCCGGATGGAAAGTGGGCATCACCACAAAGTGCCCCATCTGATGGAACCTGCCGCGCAGCTTGGTAATGCCGATCTCGGTCTTGAGCACAAAGTGCGTTGCGGGGTTGCCGAGCGTCACGATGATATCGGGCCAGATGCTTCGAATCTGCTCGCGCAAAAACGGTGAGCAAGCCAGCACTTCCTCGGGGCGCGGATTGCGGTTTCCCGGCGGGCGGCACTTAAGCACGTTGGCAATGTAGACGTCTTCGCGTTTGAGCCCCGCCAGCGACAAAATGCCGTTGAGGTCCTCGCCTGCCGCCCCCACAAAGGGCTCGCCCTGCAAATCCTCATTACGGCCCGGCGCCTCGCCAATAAACATCACGCGAGCGCGGGGGTTTCCCACGCCAAACACGATGTTGTGGCGCGACTGGTAAAGCTGGCAAAGGTGACAATCGCCCAGAACGGCCTCGATCTCCTCGAGTGCGACCTCACGCGGCGCCTGATGGCTATGGCCGGGAATGTGCATGACGCCCATAGCGACTCCTACACGTAGACCTTGTCGAGACGCATACCAAAGCCGCAAGCGACCTCGTAGTTAATCGTGCCGCGTAGGCGCGCCATCTCGTCCATGGTAATCTCGGCATCTCCATCGCAGCCGACAATGATCATCTCGTCACCATACTCGGCCTCGGGAATCTCATGCGCCGGGTTGGACTGAATGGCGACCATAAACTGATCCATGCAGATATTGCCAACCTGATGCACGCGCTCGCCGCGATACAGCACATCCATACGATTGGAAAGCGTACGCGAAAGGCCATCGGCATAACCGATCGGAAGGGTGCAGATCTGAACGCGCGTGCGCGGTACGCGGTAGGTAAAGCCGTAGCCCACGCCCTCGCCCATCGCAGGATGCGCCACGCGCGTCACACGCGCGTGGACGCTCATGACGGGATCAAGCTGCATCACACGACCACTCAGCTCACATGGCTGCAGACCATACAAACCGATGCCGGCACGAATCATGTCAAAGTGCATTGAAGAATCGAGCATCGAGGACGGCGTATTGGCACAATGCACGATACCGCATTCAAAACCTGCGTCCTTAATGGCCTGAACGGCCTCGGTAAAACGCTGGCACTGCAGCTTGTAGTCCCAACCCGAAGGTTCATCGGCCGTGGCAAAGTGCGTAAATACGCCGTCGCACTGAATACCGCGATGGAAGCTGATGCCGCGGACAAAGTCGAGCACCTGTGTGTAGTGAACGCCGATACGATTCATGCCCGTCTCGATGGCAAGATGGTACTTGCCCACCTTGCCCGCCGCGACGGCACATTCGCCATACGCAAGAGCAAAGTCAGACGTATAGACCGAGGGCATGATATCAAACTCGAGCAACGTCGGAATAGCCTCGATAGGCGGCTCGCTTAGGATGAGGACGGGTTTCGTATTCCCGCCCTGTCGGAGCTCAACGCCCTCGTTAACCGTCGCCACGGCAAACATGTCGGCACCGGCCGAATACATGATCTTGGCGCACTCAACAGCTCCATGACCATAAGCATCGGCCTTGACCACGCAGCACAGGCGCTGACGCGGATTCAGCAAGTTCTTATAGGCCCTCGTGTTGCGACGGAGCGCCCCGCGGTCGATCTCGACCCAGGACCAGCGCGTCAAATCGGCTTTATTCATGATTAGTCATCCGACCCTTCGTCCATGATTCCCAGATCTTCGAGCGCATCCTTTGCCGCCAGCTCCATGGCAGGACCGATCAAGTCGATAAGATCGGTCGCGATGACGCTCTTCTCACCATACTCCGTCGCCGCGGCAAAACCGGCGTAGCTGTGAAGTGCGACGGCGTACGAGTACAGCAGCTCCCAGCGATCCATATCGTCACGCATAGTTGCCAGCGTGCCGGCAAGGATGCCAGCGAGAACATCGCCGGAACCGGCAGTCGCCAACGATGCCGGGCCCGACAGCGGCAGGAGCACGCGCTCAACACCGCAAATAGCCGTCGTTGGCCCCTTGGCGATGACGACAAGGTTATCGGAGCCCGCAGCCCAGACAACCTTCTGTGCGGCAGCGATTGCCGTCCCCAAATCGTTGACCTCGTCACCGGCAACCAAACGTGAAAGCTCACGATAGTGCGGCGTCATGACCAGCGGTTGCTCACGGCGATACATCTCGGGATTACTGTCGATACCGTCAATCGCAATCTTAGAGAGACAGTTGAGCGCATCGGCGTCCAGGATAAGCGGAACGTCGAGCTCAAGTAGGCCAGAAACCACCTGCATAGCGCCGGCGGATGTCGTCATGCCCGGTCCGCACAAAACGCAGCTGTACTTCTTAGCAATCTCGCATACCGTCATGCGCGCTGCGGCGCCAAAGGAGCCACGGGAATCGGAGGGAATGGCGAAGACTGGAATAGACGGAAGCGCCATGCGAATGAGATTAGCGCAGGCATCGGGCGTTGCGACGGCGACATATCCAGCACCGGCACGTGCCGCGGACTTAGCGGCCATAATAGCGGCACCGGGATACTGTGCCGAACCAGCAACGATGAGCACCGAGCCACGAGAATACTTATCGATATTGCTCGGCAGCGGTGCAAAATAGTCAACAAGGTCACCGGGCTCAACGATCTCGGCAGCATGATCCACGTCGTCGATCACCTCGTCAAGGCGATCGTACAGACCCCCGCATACCAAGTCGCCGGCATACTCGGGGCCATCGGCGCTATACAAACCAATCTTAGGAGCAATCATCGTCACGGTGCGCTCGGCGCGAATGCAATCATCATCGACCACGCCCGTCTCGGCGTTGAGGCCCGAGGGAACATCGATAGAGACAACGCGGTCGGCGTTTTCGTTTACAGTAGGAATCCAAATGGAGAACGGCGCACGCAGATTCCCGTGGAAACCGGTACCAAAAATGGCATCGACAACAACATCGGCCTTATCGATCAAAACCTCGAGTTCATCACGCGAGGGGCCGACGCAAACGTGCACATCGCGGCCGGCAGTACGACGAGCAACATGACGTGCCAGAGCAGCAGGAATCTCATCCGGTTCAACCGGAGAAACGATATCCACGTCCACACCCTTATGGCTCAGGATATCGGCGGCAACCCAACCGTCGCCGCCATTATTACCAAAACCGACCAAAACGAGAACCCGATCGGGATTGAGCTTCAAGACCTCGTTAGCGGCAAACTCACCCGCTAGCTCCATAAGCTCGGCCTTCGAAGTCCCTTCGCGTTCGATGATATCCTCGAGACGAACGACTTCTTCGGTACTCAAAACCGGTTTCATCTATGCTCCTAGCGTATCTTGCGAAGCATCGCCCAGGTGCTCCGTCAATGCTGAATTCTGCAGCTGCTCGAGCTCATCTAATACAGAGCGAGCCTCTTTAAATGTCTGCGCAACGCGTTTCTTGGTGCTCACCTTTTCATCTTTTGGCTTAGGCCGAGCATCTTCGGTAATCGCGATGGCATTCGCAACGGCCAAGTCTCCCGTAAGCGTAATGGAAAGAACGACCTCAACAACACCCAGTTCTTGAGCGATCTCGAGAGCACGGCCCGAAAGCAGCGCCTTCGGTTTGCCGAGTTTATCACGCGTAACCGAAACATCCTTGCGACCAACGCCTTGACTAAAACCCGTGCCGAGAGCTTTAAGTACCGCCTCGCGCGAAGCAAAGCGGCTGGCATAGTGAGCAGCGGGACGCGATGATGCATCACAATACGCACGCTCTTCTTCGGTAAACACACGCCGAGCAAACGATGGCGTCTTTTCAAGAATTGATTTCATGCGGGAAATCTCGACGATATCAACGCCGATACCAGCTTCAGCCATGTTCACCTCCATATCGCACAGACTAAGTTATTGTAGCCCGTTCACAGAAGATGCGACAAACGAGGGTTATAAAACACAGCTACTATGTGAGACAAAAGCCCGTAAACGCAAAAAAAGGGGGAGGCCGCGAGGCCTCCCCCTTCTTCAAGTCATCAGACGGCTC
>NZ_QSBB01000022.1:0-38176 GCF_003465595.1 Collinsella sp. AF05-9 | reverse complement strand
TGCAGCGACGGACCTCGGGACGCTCTTACACCACGTCTGCGCGCGCCACCGTGGACATCCGCAGAGATCGCCTTTAGAAGAGCGAATTCTCAATTAGATCAATAATCGTGTCGTCTTCCGTGCGGTTTTCATCGATTTTTGCGAACATGTCGCATTCCCAAGGCCCATTGATTTCCTCAGCAAGGGCCCCGACGTGTTGCATGTCGTCGGGTTCTGGTACATCGTTGATGCTCGGGTCATCAGCTTGCGGATATTGGCTTGCAATTTCGCGCTTGGCGGCCTCTTCTTCTTTGAGTGTCTCCAGGACGCGGCGACCGTATTCGAAGTAGCGCCGCAAGACAAATTGACGAAGAGTTTCTTGCAGGATGGCGAAGTTATCCGGGAGTCGACCGGGCCATATCTTCTCGCGAATGCGAATCGCTTCCATGACCCGCCTAAAAGCGGACTGCTTGAAAAACGAATGACGACTAACTGTGATAACGGCATATCCCATGTTTCGCAGCGTGTTTCGGCGTTCCTCGTCAATTGATTGCTGTTCGGGCTCGTCGTGGTAAAAGCCGTTGTATTCGATATCGGTCATCGAATTTTCGAGCAGCGCGTCGAGGTAGAAAACCGTCCGTCGCGTTAGGGCGGCGTATCTTTTGGGGACTGGGATCGGATAGTCCGTTTTGATAGCGCGTATGGCTAAGCCACCCATTGACTTGGGCATTGTCAGCATCATGACAAACGCCGTTTCGAGTGGGGAGCGACAGCCTTCGCGTACATAAGAAAGTGCCTTAAGTGCTTTATTAGATCCACGATACCCCGATGCCTCTGAAAAGAAGGCTCTGAGCTCTTCAACGCTGGTTAGGGCTGGGCGCTCGCGATATTGAGTTTCGTCGGACGTTCCAAGCGCGTAGGAGCCGCAGATTTCAAAGTAATACTCAACGAGCTCCGAAAGGTTGAGGTCGGCTGCTGCTTCTAACGCGCACAGCTTGATATCGACGATGTAGACGTTCGGCTCGAGTTCTAGGTAGCTTTCTGCATCAAACGTATAGCGCGTGCAGTGGCAGATGCAGCCCTTGCGGTGCCTTTTGGCATTATTGGAAAACGTCAGCACATGGATGCTTTCAGAATCGACATTCTTTCTGTTGAGCCATGCTCGCGCCGCTTCCAGGTTGGACGTGGTCGGCGCAGACACCTTGATCTTTTCCATAGATATGGGATCGGTCGCGTGGCTTGCGAGCGAGTTGACTGTTTGGTATACAGCGCGTGCCGTGGTATGTGACAGAACGATTCCCATACGCGCATGATGGCATAGCGGACGCCATATACGCTCGAAACTTCGGGCAACGGTATTGGGGCGCGGCTTATCTTCTGCGAACGGTGGGTTTTTGAGCTGTCGTATTGAGGGGGGGCAGCTTCGGCTGGGGAGGTTTCTGTCGGCTGCCCCATTTTGGTGAACTTTAGTTGCGGATTCGTAGCTTCTAAGCGTTTTTGCCGACCGCTCAGATGCCTCACCAACATAATTTGAGTTATTCGGCCTTATCCTATACGAATGGTGCGATCGCAACGTCCTATTCGAATTGATTCAGGTAGATTTATAGGGCTTGGTTGCGAAATTGGGGCGACTATAGCGCTCGATTGCGGTTCAAGGGGCCTTGACTAGTGGTTCAGCTGGCCGAACAACTCGAAAAATGTAGGTGGGCCAACCTGCCGACTATGTGAAGCACGCGTATTTGCTCGTTTTGATGAAAACTAGGGTGCAGCCATAAGGCTGCGCCCTAGTTTACTGCGTGCCGGTGTGCCCAGACGGATTGCGCTGTGCCTGGCAGGCGCTCCCGCAGATGGATCGGTTATTTCGCGAATAGGTTCTTGAGGTTGAACTCGGCTTGGACGGTGCGGAGCATGAGGTCGGTGTCGTCCAAGCCCAGGTGCTGCTCGTTGGCGTCGGCGGCGAGGGTTCCACGGCGGCGCGCCCAGTTCTCGAGCGCGGCTGGGGCGGACTCGCGGGGGAGCGAGCGCACGTCGGCGTCCAGGCTGCGGCAGATCTGGCGCGAGTCGATGACGATGATCTTGCCGGCGCGGCGTGCCTCGGCGTAGCCGTCCAGGTGGATCTTGAACCAGCTGTCCTCAAAGGCGGCGTTGTGTGCCATGTACGGGTACTTCTTCATAAGCTTGAGCAGCTGCTTTTGCAGCTCTTTGTTCTCGCGGAACGGCTTTTTGCCGTCGATGTCGTCCCAGGTGATGTGGTGGATATTCGACAACGGCACATCCTCGCCGCGGTAGATGTCGGGCAGGCCGCAGTAGTGTGCCTCGGCGTCATGCGGGACGGCGTCGCTGGTGAGCTCCATGATCTCCCAGCCCACGTTGATGATATAGCCGCGCTCGGGTGCACGGCCGGTGGTCTCGATGTCGATACCGAGCACGGTGCCCTGGATGGGCTTGCGGGCGTAGGCCACGCCGAGCGCGTCGCGGTCGCCGCGGATTTCGCGCATAACGGACGCGGCGGTGCGCTTTTGCATCTTGCCGATGGCGGCGCAGGTGTCGGCATCGGACAGGCCGCGCGAGAGCGTCGCGGGCGTCACGTTGCGCAGACGCGCCTCGCCAATCTGGTCGCACAGGTCGCGGTTGCGGTCGGCCAGGTCGCGCACGGTGGCAAAGTCGAAGCCGGGGTCGCCCTCGGCGGTAAAGTACTCGGTCTCGAGCACCTTGAGGGCCTCCTCGCCCTTCTGGCGCTCGGACTCCATGGCGCCGTGGTCGCCGTAGATAAACATGGGGATAAACGGCTGGCGCTCGTATTCGAGTGCTTGCGATACGTTCATATGCTACTCCTTGGACGGGCCGCGTTGTGCGGCTCGAGGTTACTGAGTTATGGCGAGATGATAGTTTACCATAGGCAACTATTGGCACCGCGCCCGGGACAACTACAATACCCTAGTTGACCGCTAGGACTTTTACAATGCTGCCGAAAGACACGAAAGGTTCCATCCGTCATGGATTTACTGATTGATATTCTGCTCGACGCCGGCAAGGACACGCTGTCGCTGGTGCCGTTTTTGTTGGTGACGTATCTTGCTCTCGAGACGCTGGAGCATGTGGCGGGCGACCGCGTCAACGGCGCTATCAAGCGCGCGGGCGCCGCCGGCCCCGTGGTTGGCTCGTTGCTGGGCATGGTGCCACAGTGCGGGTTTTCGGCCATGGCGGCGACACTGTACGCCGGTCGCGTCGTGACGCTGGGCACGCTGGTTGCGGTGTTCCTCTCGACCTCAGACGAGATGCTGCCGCTGTTGCTCGCCGAGCAAGTTCCCATGCAGACCATGGCGATGCTGCTCGCCTCGAAAGCGTTGATTGCGCTGGTCACGGGCTTTATCGTGGATGCCGCCATTCGTGGCCTACGTCGCAACGCTCGTGCGCATGCGGCGATTCGCCGTACCGTGTTGGGGACTGCTGCCAATCCGGCTCATGTGAACTGTGCGCATGACGACCATACCGGGGGTGACATCATCGACGAGGTTGCCGAGGCGGGCGTGAGCGCCGACCACATCCATGAGCTGTGTGAGCGCGACCATTGCGGTTGTGATGAAGACGAGGACGAGCACGAACACGGACATGGCCACGATCACGAACATGAGGGCGAGCATGAACACCATGATGGCCACGGTCACTCCCACTCACACGAAGGTGCGCCCGTCGTGTCGATTATCCGCAGCGCGATCTCTCACACCGTGCAGGTTTCGGTATTCATTTTTCTGGTGACGCTGATTCTGGTCGCCGTGCTCGAGACGTTCGGCGAGTCCGCAATCGAGCAGTTCCTGCGCGGCAATGAGACGCTCGCCGTCCTGGGCTCGGCGCTTGTCGGCCTGATCCCCAACTGCTCTGCCAGCGTCGTCATCACGCAACTGTACCTGGAAGGCGCGCTGCAGCTGGCGCCGATGCTCGCCGGCACGCTCATTTCCGCTGGCGTGGGCTACCTGGTGCTGTTCCGCACCAACCGCAGCGCTCGCGAAAACGCCCTGTTTCTGGTCATGATGTACGTCATCGGCGCCGGCTGGGGACTCGTTCTCTCCGCCTTTGGTCTCTAAGCCCAAAAATCTACCTTGGTCAGCGTAACAGCTCAATGAGGTTGCGCTTAAAGCGGGCGCGATCTTCGCTGGTAAATGCCGCCGGCCCGCGGGTGCGACCGCCAGCGCGGCGCACCTTCTTTTCCTCGTGACGAATAAACAGCTGCATATCGATGGTGGCTTTTTCGTACACGCGCCCGCGCACGCCGATGGCGGCGGCATCGCGTCCGAGTACCATACTCGCCAGGCCTATGTCCTGTGTCACGACCACATCGCCAGCCTGCAGGCGCTCGATAATGGCAAAGTCGGCGCTATCGGCTCCCACACTCACATCGAGCGTTGTGACCCAAAAGCCCCGACGCGCATGCTCAACGTCGCGCGGATCGTCGCGGCGAATGTGGCGTTCCAGGTTTTGCGTGCTGTTGCCGGCGATAACGACGGCAACGCCCGCCCTCCGCGCGCAGTCGATCGACTCGCGTGTGACCGGGCAGGCGTCGGCATCAATAAAAAGCGTCTTTGGCATCTAGCGCACCAGTTTGCCAAACTGAATGGCGCGGACAATGAGCGTCACGCCAAACACCAGCAGCGCGGCACCGCTAAAGATGACGAGCATCTTGGCCGACCACAGCGGATAGATAAACACGAACATGCCCGCAATGATGGAGAGTGCGCCGCTCAGGATGGCGAGGGCGCGGTTGGCGGAAAGCTCAGATTCCAGAATCGACATGACGCCCTCGACGATCCAGCCAAAGCCGGCGACGACCACCACGAGCGTGGTGAGCGTCGCGGTCGAGAAGGCCTGGTTGCGCAGGATCACCACGCCGCCCAGAATGATGAGCAGGTTGGAGATGATGCTCGTAACGCGCCAGCCGGTGGGCAGCAGCGGCTCGAAAACAGCGGTAAACAGCCTGATCGCGGCCGTGATCACAAAATAGAAGCCCAAGACGGTCGTTAGGAAGACGAGGGACTTGGCGGGCGCAAACAGCAGTGCGATGCCGGCGACGAGCGCCAAGACGCCCGTGATGGCGTAAATCCAGCGCACGGCCTTGACGGCCTTGCCTGCCATGCTTTTCTTGTCAAATCCAAACGCGCTCGATTGCTTGTCATCGGTCTTAAAGATGCCCATGATGTCTCCTTTCCGTGCGGCTAAGCCGCAGCTCCTGCAACCAGTATCGCCCAAGGGCACCGTCGCGTGGGGCGGGAAGGGCGAATGGGAGCCTCATCTTCCCGAATTGTTACCTTTGTTCCCGTTTGGATGTAGGATATTCAACAGCTGTGGAACATTATGCCGTTGAGTGTAATTGCCTACGTTTTAGGTTAGATTTTCTTAAGAACAATTGGGTTTTATTGGGGGGTCCCTATGAACAAAGCAGTTCCCGTGGTGCCGTCGAGCGTGGAGTCGATGGCAAAGCAAGGTTGCGAAAAGCTCGGCCTGGACGCGTTCGATGCGTTGGTTCGCCGCGCCCGCACGTGCCGCCGCTTTGACGAGTCCATGCGCGTGCCGCGCGAGTTTTTGCTCGAGCTGGCGGAACTGGCGCACCTGGCTCCCTGCGGCGCCAACGCTCAGCGCCTACGCTTTCATGTGGTGAGCGGTGCAGAGGACTGCGCGCGCGTATTTGATGAGCTCGCGTGGGCCGGTGCGCTCAAGGATTGGCCGGGTCCCGATGAGGGCGAGCGTCCGACCGGCTACATCGCGATTTTGGCCGAGCGCGCCGTTCCGGGCAAGCCCGCCGCTCCCATTACCGAGGTCGACACGGGCATTGCCGCGCAGACGATGATGCTCGCCGCCCGCAGCGCCACGCCCGAGGTGGCAGCCTGCATGTTCAAGGCCTTTACGCCCCGCGCGATCGATGCCATGGGGCTCAATAACGACAAGTATGAGCTCAAGCTGATCATGGCGTTTGGCGTTCCGGCCGAGACACAGGTGATCGATGCGATCGATTCCAACCCCGACGGCTCCATCAATTATTGGCGCGACGAGGCGCAGGTGCACCACGTACCCAAGCGTCCGCTTGCCGACGTGCTGCTGTAGTTGTGCGTCGTTGCGGTGCAATCCGGCGGCAAAATCACCACAAAGGCTCCTGTCCCCTTTGTGGTGGTACGAGGGGAGGGTGTGTGGCAGATCTGTATTTGGTGCGGCATGGGCAGACTGAGCTCAATGTGCAGAGCATTTTGCAGGGCTGGCACGATTCGCCGCTTACGGCGCGCGGGCGCGAGCAGGCGCTGACGGCGCGTACGGCGTTTGCGGCGCGTGGCGTGGCCTTTGATCATGTGTATTCCTCGCCGTTGGGCCGGGCGCGGCATACGGCCGAGCTTATCGTTGGCGAGGGCCGTTCCATTGAGCTGGTCGATGACCTGCGTGAGTGGCATTTTGGCTCGCTGGAGGGCACATCAAATCGCGAGATGCCGCCGCAGCCCTGGGGCGATTATCCGGTGGCCTTTGGCGGTGAGTCGGAAGTGCAGCTTCAGTCGCGCATGGTCGCGGCGCTGTCCCGCATCATGGCCAGGCCGCAGCACGACTGCGTGCTGGCGGTTTCCCACGGCTCAGCCTGCCAGGAGTTTCTTGAGTATGTGACTGGCGGGGGAGAGCTACCCGACAACGGTGCCGTGCTTCATTTTGGCTATTGCGACGGGGCGTTTTCGCTCTTGGGTTGGTAACGAACGAAAGGACCCCTATGAATAAAGATCTGTATCTGGTCCGTCATGGACAGACGATATTCAACCTTAAGCGTATCATTCAGGGGTGGAGTGACTCGCCGCTTACGCAGCTGGGTTGCGACCAGGCGGCGCGCGCCGGCATGTTTTTACGTGCGCGCGGCATTGAGCCCGATCATGCCTACACCTCTACGCTTCATCGCACCGAGCAGACTATCGCCAACTTGTGGCCGGGCTTGGCGTACGAGCGCCTGGACGGCCTGCGTGAGTGGTTCTTTGGCGACTTTGAGGCCGAGCGCGTGATGCTTATGCCCGAGCGCCCGTGGCGCGACTTCTATCGGCAGTTTGGCGGCGAGGGCCAGATCCAGGTGCGCACGCGCATGGTGGCGACGCTGACCGATCTTATGCAGCGTCCGGACCATACGTGCGTGCTCGCGGTAAGTCATGGCTCAGCTATCAAGGAGTTTTTGGACCACGTGCGGGGCGCGGCGGCCGACGAGCGCGAACGCGTGCCAGGCAACTGCTCAGTGCTGCATTTCGTGTTTGACGATACGACCGATACGTTTGAACTGGTTGAGATCTTTACGCAGGAAGACTACGCGCGCGAGCTGGGGCTTGAGCCGCTCGTGGCTGCCGCGGGTCCGCAGCGCGGGTAGTTTGGGCGTGGCGGTGCGGGTCGCCGACTTACTTCTCGACGCAAAAGGGGCGGAGATACATGTACCTGCTGCATCTCCGCCCCCTGTTTGTTGAGCTGCCGATTTTTGTGCTGGGCGGTCTGGTCTTGCTAGAACCGCGCGACCTGGTGCGTGAGCAGACCTGTCGGAACTTGCGGCGCGGCGCCGCTGACCTGCGCGGCGGGGAAGAGCACGGCAACGGTAAAGTTGAACGGCTCCTTGCCGGTGTACGTTCCGGCGGCACGGGCCTCATCGGCCAGCAGCTGCGACGCCCCGGTCAGAGCGGCGGCGTAGGCGGGGTCGTCGGTCAGTGCCGGCTCCGGTGCTTGGTCGAGCATAGCGCGGATGGCCCCGACGGCGTCCTCGCGCTTGACCTCCCACGCGCGGTGCGTAATGCCCGCGGGGTCGGTGACGGCGTAGAGCGACGCGCCCTCTTTGGCGGCGCACAGGATGATATCCATGACGGGCGAGGCCTCGTAGGCGAGCGACACGGGGCGCGGCTGCACCTTGAGCTCGGCGATCGCGCGCGCGGCGGCGGCCACGTCGGCGCTGCCATCGCCCTTGCCGTCCGCAAGTACACTCGTCGGGCAGATCGCCACGACACCCGTCACGCGTCCCGGCTCGCCCGAGCATTCGTACACGTAATACGCCGCACCCGGGTCCTTGAGCATCAGGCCATCGGCAAGGGCTCCGCGCAGAGCATCGTTGCCGCTCAGGATGCTGCCCATTGCAGGCAGCGCCTCGAGTACGCGGTCCTGAGCCGGGCGGATGCAGGGAAACGGAAGTGCTTTCATGGGCGGTCCTAACGCACGAGTCGGTTTGTTCGCGGCTTATTATGCCCCAACTTGGCCGCTCGCGTCCCAGAGCACGTTATCGGCGAGCGCGATTAGCACCTGCTGACAACGAACGATATCGGCATGGGGCACATATTCGTTGGGCTTGTGTGCGAGCGCGAGCGACCCGGGACCGTAGCTCATGCAATTGCGGTTGCCTGTCTTGCCGGCAATGACGGCGGTGTCGGTGTAGCCGGTAAAGAAGCCGACGGTCGTGTCCGCGTCCGTCACGTCATCGGCGGCACGCTTGAGCGCTGCTAGAAGGGGAGAGTTCGGGTCGCGCTCGATGGCGGGGCGGTCGCCCGTCACGGTGTAGCTGCCATGGCAACCGGGAACGGCGGCTTCGGCGACGGCGATGGCCTGCTCTACCATGCGCGTCGCGGCGGCCGTATCGGTCGGCGGGGTCAGACGCATGTCGACCCAGACTTTGGCGCGGTCGGGCACGACATAGGGGCGATATCCGCCCTCGATTTGGCCAAACGTGATGGTCGAAGACCCCAGTTCATCGTGCGCGGGCAGCGCCACAAACACGCGACGGAGCGAACACACGACCTCGGCCATGGCGGCGACGGCATCCGCGCCCTTCCACGGCTGGCTCGCATGCGCCGTTACGCCAGCCATTTCAATCTCGAACCACGTGCGCCCCTTGTGCGCCACCTGAATCTGTCCGTCGGTGGGTTCGGTGTCCAGCACCCATTCACGCGAGCCGACCCAGCCGGCATCGATCGCGGCCTCTGAGCCGCGCATAAAGTCTTCCTCGTCGACCGAGCAGATGAGCGAAAAGCCGCGGCGGGGCAACGCGCCATCCGCCGCCACGCGCTCGAGCGTATGGATCAGTGCGGCAATAGCGCAGGCCAGGCCACCCTTCATATCGCAGGCACCGCGGCCATAGAGTTTATCGTCGCGCACAACCGCCCCAAGCGGTGCGATGTCTGCGTCCCAGCCATCGCCCAAGGTGACGGTATCCATGTGGCAGATATAGATCAGCCGCGGCTCGTCGCTTTGGCCCGGCACGGTGACTTTAAGGTTGCGGCGCCCGGGCAGCACTTCGAGCTCCTCAATCTGCACGGCATCGAGCGCAGAACTATCAAGTTGTGCCAGCTGCTGCTCAATGAGCCTCTTAATGAAGCGCTCAATTTCATCCTCATACGCGCCCGGGTCTGAGCTGTCGATCCGCACAAGCTCCTGCGCAAGCCGCCAGGCAAAGTCCTCATCAACCATATGCAACCTCACAATCAGTTTGCTTTCCAAACCGATTGTAAGCCTCCTGAGAGATCCGCGACGTGGGCGTGGCAGTATTTACCGTTCGCAGGCCGAGCCAGCGCGTTTGCCGTCCGAGCGGGTTTACAAGCGACGCAGCGGGTACGTACCCTTCATGGACGACATGCTGTGCGACATATCTGCCTTTCGGTATCACCGGATACCTCCACAGGTCTTGGCAATAATGCCGGACCTGCCCGATTCTGCGGACGATCCGCGCAGGGAGCACCTATGTGAGCATCCGCTCGTCACGCATTTCCTGGGCACCCCGTTACACGTGTTGGCGCAGGGCAGCTGCGGACGTAAGGGCGATCGCATTGTCAGGCATGTTTGGAACGGAGAGAGGCCGTTTGGCTCCGTGCGACAGACAGAGTTTGGCCTCGATGTCGCGTCCCCGCTCTTTACCCTGCTGACCCTGGCTTCCTCGGTCTCAAACGAGCGTCTGATCATGTGCATGTATGAGATGTGCGGCACCTTTGCCGTGTGCAAGATTGCGCCTCAGGTAAAGTCGGCACTTGAGCAGGCATACGGGGGCCGGTGGGGTGACGCACGGTCGGGCTGGGAAAACGTAAAGGATGCCTCGGGGAATCCAACGGACTTGTGGAAACGACCGCCCTTGATCGAGCTCACTGAACTTACGAAGTTCGCCAATAAGATCCAGGGGCTCCGTGGTGCTAAATCGTTCACACGTGCCGCAAAATGCATTCCGGGGGTGGCGGCATCGCCGCTCGAGGTCCAGGCATCGATGCTGTTTGGCCTTACGAGGTTGCGCGGCGGCGAAGGGCTGCGCCTTACCAATAATGTCGAGATTCGCATGACGCGCAGCGCCCGCCTGATTTCGGGGCTTGATAGGCGCTACGCCGATATCCTGCTGGCAAATAAGGACGGCAGCCGAGAGTGCCTTGTTGAATGCCAGGGTAAAGCCATACACGGATCCATAGAATCCAAGATCTCTGACTCCGATCGAACGACGGCCTTGCAAACGATGGGATATCCCGTCGTTCTGATGACCTATGGTCAGCTAGTCGACTCCGATGCCTTCCGCGTAGTGATGGAACTCATCATGTCCTATCTCGATATGCCGTTGAAAGACAAGACGCCGCGGCAGCAGGTGCTCGAACGGCGGCTTCGTGAGGAGATTTTTATCGATTGGGCGGGAATGTAGCCGTGCAGGTGGAAAACGGTCGCGTGAGCTAGGGTTTTGGTCGCGAAAAGGCTTCAATTGTTTCTTGGAATTGGCTTAAAAAGTGCTACCCAGAACAAGTTATTTCGGAAAATGGACAGTCAACTTCAATTTGGCATATAGAGATCGCTTTTTACCTACTAAAACCCCTGATAAAGCTGTTTGTAAAAGCAGTTGTGCTTAGCGACTAGGGCCTCACTGTCGATTATCCGAAACAACTTGTTCTGGGTAGCACTTTTCAAGTCGCCGGGAGCACGAAATTCGCCCCCCGTTTCGTGAAAACGGGGGGCGAATGGGCTTCGTGGTCTGTCTGGCAGGATTGGCGCCGGCGCTATTTAATCACGCGCACACGATACATCGACGGAATTTGCTTAAGTGCCTCGATCGTGCTGCCGTCCAGGTGCTCATCGGTGTCGAACATGGTGTAGGCGTTCTCGCCAGCGGACTCGTTGGTCATGCGCTGCACGTTGGCGTTGTCCTTGGCGAGAATGGCCGTGATCTGGCCGATCATGTTGGGCACGTTGGCATGCAGGCAGGCAATGCGGCTTGCGGCGCGCGCCTTGCCCATGCTGCAGGCGGGGGAGTTGACGCTGTGCGCGATGTTGCCGTTTTCCAGGTAATCCTTGAGCTCGCTGATGGCCATGTCGGCGCAGTTGGCCTCGGCCTCGCCGGTGCCGGCGCCCGAATGCGTGGTGATAAACGTGTTGGGCATCTTGACGGTCTTGGGCGTGGCAAAGTCGCAGCTAAACCAGCTGAGCTTGCCCTCGCGCAGGGCAGCGTCGACGGCGTCCTCGTCAATGATGGTTTCGCGCGCGTAGTTGATGAGCACGGCGTCGGGCGCCAGCAGGTTAATCTGCTCGGTGCTGATCATGCCGATGGTATCGGCCTTGCTGGGCACGTGCACGGTGAGGTAGTCGCAGCCGCGGCAGAGGTCCTCGAGCGTGCCCACGCGCTGCACCTCGCGACTCAGCACCCATGCGTGCTCGACGGAAATGAACGGGTCGTAGCCGTAGACGTCCATGCCCAGATCGACACAGGCGTTGGCGACCTTGGAGCCCACGTTGCCCAGGCCGATGACGCCGATGCGCTTGCCCTTGAGCTCGCGGCCCACAAAGGCCTTCTTGGCCTTTTCGGCATCGACCTGAATCTCGGGGTCGTCGGCGTTGTCACGCACCCAGTTCATCGATTGCACCACGCCGCGGCTCGAGAGCACCAGCATGCCCAGGACAAGCTCCTTGACGGCATTGCTGTTGGCGCCGGGGGAGTTAAAGACGACGACGCCCTTCTTGGCATATTCCTCGACGGGAATGTTGTTGACGCCGGCGCCGCAGCGGGCGATAGCGCGGATGCCCTCAGGCAGCTCGTAGCCGTGCAGGTCGGTCGAGCGCATCAGGATGGCGTCGGCCTCCTCGGCGGTGCCCACAAACTCGTAGCCCTCGCCAAACTCGACTTTGCCGTCTTTAGTGATGTCGTCGATGGTCTTAATCTTACGCATGGAAAAACTCCTTAGCAGGTTTTGATCTAAGCAGGGTGGTTTGAAGTGGCTGGTCGGCCCGCGCGTTGCGGGCTAGTTAGATCGCGGGCTCAAACTATGCTGCGCTTCGAAGTCCTTCATGTACGAGGCCAGCGCCTGCACGTCTTCCATGGTGACGGCGTTGTACACGCTGGCGCGCATGCCGCCCACCAGGCGATGGCCCTTGACGTTTTGAATCTGGTGCTCGGCCGCGCCTGCGACAAAGGCGGCGTCGAGGTCGGCATCGCCGGTGCGGAACGTGACGTTGGCGATGGAGCGGCTGTCGGCCTGCGTGGTGCCATGGAACAGTTCGCTTTGCTCGAGCAAGTCATAGAGCAGGTTGGCTTTGGCCCAGTTGCGCTCGGCCATGGCGGCAAGTCCGCCGGTCTGCTCAACCCAACGGAACACCTTGCCGCACACGTAGATACCAAAGGTGTTGGGCGTGTTGAGCATGGAGCCCTTGGCGGCCTGGGTCTTAAGGTCCATGTACTGCGGCGTCTGCGCAAAGGCTGGACCGTCGGCGATCAGGTCGTCGCGCACGATAACCACGGTGACGCCCGCGGCGCCGGCGTTTTTCTGAGCGCCGGCGTAGATGAGTCCGTAGCGCTCGACGTCGAGCGGCTGCGACAAAAAGCAGCTCGAGACATCGGCGACCAGCGGTACGTCGCCGAAGTTAGGCAGCTCGTGGTACATGGTGCCAAAGATGGTGTTGTTCTGGCAGATGTAGACGTAGTCGAGCCCGCCGCCCGCGGCCTCGGCGGCAATGCGCGCGTTGATGTCGGCCATGGCGGGAATGCGGTCGAAATTGGCGTCCTCGGAGCTCGCGAGCAGCACGGCCTCGCCGTACTTGGCGGCTTCCTTGTACGCCTTGTTGGCGAAGTTGCCGGTCACGACGTAGCCGGCGCGGCCGCGGCGCATGAGGTTCATCGGGATGCCCGCAAACTGCAGCGTGGCGCCGCCCTGCAAAAACAGAACACGGTAGTTATCGGGGATGCTCAGCAGGCGGCGCAGGGTTGCCTCGGCGTCGTCGATGATCTGCTGGTACATGCTAGATCGATGGCTCATCTCGAGCACGGACATGCCGCAACCGTGGTAGTCCATCATCTCGTCGGCGATCTCGGCGAGCACGCTGGTAGGCAGCGCGGCCGGGCCAGCTGAGAAGTTGTGCACACGTGCCATCTTCTAGTTCCCCTCGTAGTCGTTTGAACGTTCGGGATACTTTAGCACAGTGCAGCGTCAGGCGCGACCGCATCTCGGTAAAACTCGACTGCGCCGCTATGATTTACAGGATGGTTACATGGGGGAGGGATTATCTCGAGGCTCGTATCCGATCCGCCTCGGCCTTTGCTTGTTTCCAGGGGCGTACGCGACCGTTGGTGAGGTCGTCGTAGCCACGAGCGATGGCACGTTGAATGTGATCTTCGCGTTCCTGAATGGTAGTTAGTGCGCGCGTCTGATCAGAAATAGACTTTACGACAGACATATGAAGCTCCTTACATAGAAGCATGTGTATAACTCTATGTTGAATATAGCGGAGGATGGCGTTGGGCGTGTGCGTGCCTGCATTCGTAAGCGCGGTTGTCTGGCAAGTGTGATTTGGGGCGACCTCGTCAAAGCTTCTGAGCTGCGAAAATGACCGTTAACCAGATTTAATTTTGTTGCTCAACATTTGACACTCTGGGCGTGGTAACTTTTTTACCAACAGGTATGATTATTGTCATGTGCGCCGCACCTGCCTGCCGGGTTGCGGCGCACTTGTGACAGCCTTTGACACCCTTGGAGCGTGTACTGTGGATATAACCACAAAAAGCGTTCGGGGGGGGGGGGGGCTCACCCGCGAGCAATTCCTCCCGCATGAGATGCGCATCGTCGCTGCCCTTCGTATGCAGGGCGCAAGCGACGAGCAGGTCATTGTACGCGTAAAGAGCGAGAACCTCTTTCAATATCCCACGGAGCGCATGGTCGCCAACCGCGCAACCGTGTGCCTTCGACGCCTCGACGCCATGGTGCCCACGGACGCCGCATGCGCCGTGCGTGGCATCGACTCCAATATCGCCGTCGAGGCTGTGTCATCCCTAACCAGACTCATGGCATCCGGCACTCCCACGCAGGCGGACCAGGCCATCTTCTACAGCATGATCTGCCGCTACGACATCGTGCGCGAGCTCGTGCTCGTCGAGGTAGGGGAGCGCCTGCAAAACTTTGATTATGCCTTTACGGCGGTTGACCTCAACGCCTTTATGACGCGCTTTACCACGGAGTATCCGGACGCCGCCCGCTGGACCGAGTCCACGGTCACGCGCATCAAAGGCTCGCTGCGCCAGACGCTCCGCCATGCCGGTCTTATCGGCGAGGGTCAGGGCCCGGAGTCCGAGCGCCTGTCACCACTCTTCCTCGATTCCGATGTCGAGCGAGCCTTGATTCAGCTGGGTGAGCAGTCGCTTATCGCGGCCCTTACCGGCAGGGCGGTGATGTAGCGTGGCTCCCGTCAACAGCGCCATCGACCCTGCTATCACCCCGGCGACGGACATCACCACCAATATCGGCATCCATTCCCGCCAGAGCGTCGTGGCGGCGCATGCCCGCTCCGAGCGCGCCCGCCAAGAATTTGAGCGCCGCGCGCAGCTCCTGCGTGAGTGCCTGTGCAGCGAGGACTTTTTGGCCAACAAGGGCATAGGTAACGAGATCGGCTTCCATACCTTCTGCTACGACCCTGCGCTGGAGTTTGAGGCGCGCGCGTTGTTTGACACCCTTTCACGCGATGCCGAGGCCGGCAAGCTCCCGTGCACGCTCAAGGTCGTAAACCTCTACGACGCCGTGCTGGCGATCCTCGAAAAGCGCCGTGTCCTCAAGGCCATTCCGCGCCAAGAGGAGCGCCGCGGCACCCAGCGTGTGCTTGAGGACGTGGCCAAGTTTTGTTCGCCCGAGAAGATCGCCGCGTTCATCCTCGAGCAAACCGAACCTCATGCACCTGGCGACGTCATTCTTCTGACCGGTGCCGGCGAGGTCTATCCCTTTTTTCGTATTCACACCCTTCTCGACTGCATGCAAGTCGATTTTTCCGACCTGCCGGTGATCGCCGCCTATCCAGGCAGCTTCAACGGCTCTTCTTTCCAGCTCTTTAACCGTCTGCCGGCCGATAACTACTACCGCGCCATCGATATCTCGTAAGCACGGCTCCCCGCAGACAAGGCTCTGCCGCCGGTAACAACCCTTTGCCATAACGTTCCCAAACCCAAAGGAGCACCCATGGACAACACGATCATTCGCGATCTCTTTGCAAAAGACATCAACCGCTCCATCAACGGCGTGGTCAAGGTCCAGGATTCAAAAGACGAGTCCATCCGTCAGGAGCTTGACGAGTACGTGGTGACGCGCGAGCTGCAGGGGCACTTTGCCACGTTCTTCAAGGCCTACGGCGATGCCATCGATGCGCGCACCGACAAGATCGGCGTGTGGATCAGCGGCTTCTTTGGTTCCGGTAAATCGCACTTCCTCAAGATGCTGAGCTACCTGCTCGAGAATCGCCAGATCGGCGGCAAGAGCGCCATCCGCTACTTTGACGGCAAAATCGTCGACCCCATGGTCGCGGCTGCCATGGAGCGCGCGTGCTCGGTGCCCACGCAGGCCATCCTCTTTAACATCGATAGCAAGGCGGGCCAGTGGAAGCAGGGTGATACGGCTCCCACGGCGCTACTTCGCGGCTTTGAGCGCATGTTCTACGAGGCGCGCGGCTTCTACGGCGAGGACCTCAAGCTTGCAAAGCTCGAGGACTACATCGATTCCCTGGGCAAGACCCAGGAGTTCCGCGAGGCCTTTGAGCGCGTCAACGGCGAGTCCTGGCTCCAGGCCCGCGACACCTACAGCTACTTTGAGGACGACGTGGTCGAGGTGCTGCAGAGCGTGCTCGGCATGAGCGAAAAGGCCGCATGGAACTGGCTCGAGGGTTCTGAGGACGAGGTTTTGGCCCCCGATGTCTTTGCCAAAAAGGTCAAGGACTACGTAGACGCTCAGGCAGCGGCCCACGGCGGCAACTTCCGTTTGCTCTTTATGGTCGACGAGGTGGGTCAGTTTATTACAAACGACAAGGACCCAAGCCTTATGCTGAGCCTTCAGACCATCGTCGAGGAGCTGGGTGCCGCCTGCGGTGGCCGCGTGTGGGTGATGGTCACGAGCCAGGAGGCCATCGACAACCTGAGCCTGCCCGTGGGCAACGACTTTTCAAAGATCCAGGGCCGTTTCAATACCCGCCTTTCGCTCTCCAGCTCCAGCGTGGACGAGGTCATCCAACGCCGTGTGCTCGAGAAGACCGCGCCGGCGGCCGATATGCTTGAAAAGGTCTACGAGCAAGACGCCGCCGTCCTCAAAAACAACTTTACCTTTGAGGGTGGCTCGCGCTCCGACCTTGCCGGCTTCGCCAACTCCAAGGAGTTTGTCGCCAGCTACCCGTTTGTGGGCTATCAGTTTAAGCTCCTGCCCGACGTGATGACCGAGGTACGCAAGCATGGTGTTAAGGCCAAGCACATGTCCACGGGCGAGCGTTCCATGCTGAGCGCGTTCCAGGAGAGTGCCCAGGCCATCCAGCATGAGCAGACTGGCGCGCTCGTGCCGTTCTGGCGCTTCTTCGACACTATCTCCAAAGACCTTGAGCACGGCATCAACCAGGTGGTCGACCGAGCGACCCGCGCGGCCGAGGACGCAAAGGGCCTTGAACCCTACGATGTTCAGGTGCTCAAGCTCCTGTACCTGATTCGTTACATCGGCTACGTCAAGGCCACGGTCGAGAACATCTCCATCTTCATGATTGACGGCCTCGACGTGGACAAACGCGCCCTTAAGGACCGCGTCAAGGAGTCCCTTACCCGCCTGGAGCGCGAGAACTACGTGGCGCGCCAGGGCGATACCTATAGCTTCCTCACCGACGAGGAGCAGGAGATAGCACAGGAGATCGCACGCACCCCGATCGATAACGCGCAGGTGATCGAGTCTATCAAAAAGCGCCTGTTCGACAGCATCTATACCGCGCGCAAGCTCAACCGCGGGGCCAACGACTTCCCGTTTGACCGCTATGTGGACGGCTCAATCCACGGTGGCAGCATGGGCGGCATGGAGCTTTACGTGGCGACTATGGCGAGCGACCTGGGCCGTGCGGACGATACTGAGCTGGCCTTGGCTTCTTCGGGCAAGGCCATCGTGGCCTTGAGCGACGAGGCGGATTATTGGGAGACGCTCGTCAACGCCGCCAAGATCCGCAAGTACGCCAAGACGCGAAATCTCCAGGAGCTTAAACCGAGTACGCGCCAGATTGTCGAGGCAAAAATGCGCGAGGCAGCCTATAACGAAAAAGAGGCCGATGCCCTTTTGAGCGAGGCCGTGCTCCATGCACGTTGCGCGGTCAACGGCCGTATGGTCGAAGTTCGCGCCACCAAACCCGCCCAGGTTTTTGAGCAGGTGCTCGCGCAACTGTGTGACGTTGTTTTTGAAAAGGCTGGCTACATCGGCGCGCCGGTTGAGGACGATTCCGATATTCGCTCCACGCTGGCGGGTAACGTCCAGGCGGGGCTCGATGGCATGGATGCGGGCAACACGCGTGCGCTCAGGGAGGTCGAGGACTACCTCAAAGTGCAGCATCAGCGCCATCTGGATACCGCTATGGGCGATATCCAACGCCAGTACCAGCAAAGGCCCTTTGGCTGGCGTGAGGTCGACATCGCCAATGTGGTGGCGCAGCTCGTGGTGGAGCAGCGCGCGCAGGTGTTGTTTGGCGGCCAGACGGTCCAGGCCAACAACAACCGTATGGTGGCACTCCTGCGCAAGGATGCCGATAAGGCCCAGGTGCGCTTGCGCGTGCGTATGAGCGACCGGTTGCTGCGTGCCACGGGCGAGCTCATGCGCGACCTGTTTGACCTCAAGACCGTGCCCTCCAACGAGGATAAGCTCGTGGCCGAGCTCAAAGAGCGCCTTGAGGGCTTGCGCGAGGCGTGCCTCGCCATAGCACGCGACTACTACACGGGCATCAAGCCGGCCTACCCGTATCCCGGTGAGGACGAGTGCGAGAAGATGCGCTCGGAGGTGGCCGACGTCCTTAAGGACCAGAACGAGGCCGAGGCGTTCTTGACCACGTTCACCAAGCATGAGGAGCGCTTGCTCGATGCCAAGGAAGACTTTGACAAGGTGGTTGAGTTCTTCGAGTCCAATCAACGAACAGCGTTTGACCACGCCAGGGATTTCTTGAACCGCACCGAGGGTATCGAGTATGCCTCCGATGACATTCCCAGCGCGGTGGAGAACGTGGCAAAGGTGCGCGAGATCCTCAAAGATCCCAAGCCCTACGGCCGTATTAAAGACCTGCAGCCGCTTATGGATCCCGTCGAGGAAGACATGAAAAAGCTGATGGGCATCCGCCGCAATGAGTTTTTGTGTCGCATCGAGAGCGATCTGCAAGACCTGCGGGCGCAGGCCGAGAGTCAAAAGGGCTTTGTCAATCAGGCCAAGGATGCCATAGCAGACGCCGGCACCAAATACGAGTCGTTCAAAAACCGTGCCCACAGCGCTCAAAGTCTCAACGAACTGAGCGTTGTTGCAACTAACTGGGGCGACTGGCTCAGTGCGGCGGCCAACGAGATGTACGACGCTGTGGATGAGGCCCGCGTGCGTATGGACAACGAGCGCCGCACCACCGAGGTCATGAGTACGGGTGAGGTGGTCAAGAAGGTCTCCAACAAGGGCGCCGCATCGTCTGCTCCCGTGCCCGCGCCCAAGCCCCAACGCAGGATCAAGACTGTGCGCCGCGCCGATCTGGCCAAGCCGAGTCGTCTCTTGTCCGCAGGGGACGTGGAGCGCTACGTGGACGACCTGCGCTCCCGCCTTATGCAGGCGCTCGCTGCAAACGACGAGATCCGTATCAACTAACCCGCGGAGCCACCGGTGCCAAAGCGCGCACCGGTGGCTTATGGCGTTTAGAAAGGCTCATCAACCATGAACGATTCTGCTCTTAAGAGCTTCTGCACCTGGGCCCGTACAGAGCTCATCAAAGGCGTGGAGGCACAGATGGTGCGCTACGGCATCACCGAACCTGCACCCGCGCCCGTTGGGTCCGAGACCGTCAACGGCCTGCCCCTAAGTCCGGCTGAGATTGAGCAACGCGACGAACTGCTGCGCATGCAGGCAGAGGTGGGTCACGAGGCGCTGCGCGACCGTGCGGCCTACACCTGGTTCAATCGCATCGTGGCTATTCGCTTTATGGATGCACGCGGATGGCTTCCCAGCCGTATGCGCATGCTGAGTCGTGCGGACGGCAGCCATGGCAGCGAGGCCGTGGAGAACGCACTGGACGTAGAGATAGCGACGGCCGATACCGATCGCATAGCCGAGCTCAAGATGGTGGGCTTGGATGAACCGCTGTGGCGCTACCTGTTTGTTGCTCAGTGCGAGGAGCTTTCCGATTGCCTGCCGGGCGTCTTTGAGCGCGTGGGTGGAGCCATGGAGCTGCTGTTGCCCCAGGGCCTCATGATGTCCGACGGCGTGGTGGGCAAACTCAACACCATCCTCGCTGACGAGGACTGGCGCAAGGGCGTGACCGTTCTGGGCTGGATGTATCAGTACTACAACGCTGACGTCAAAGACGAGTTCTTCAAGGCAAAACGCAAAGCAGCGGCGGCGGACATCGCGCCCGCCACGCAGCTCTTCACCCCCGAGTGGATCGTACGCTATATGGTCGAGAACTCGCTCGGCCGTCTGTGGATGCTCAACAATCCGGGGAGTTCGTTACGCGAGCGCATGGAGTATTACATCGAGCCCGATGCTGAGCACGAGGACTTCATCCGCATTTCGAGTCCCGAGGAGATAACCCTCTGCGACCCCGCATGCGGCTCGGGCCATATCTTGGTCTATGCGTTTGAGCTGCTCTTCCATATGTACGAGGAGCGCGGCTATCGTGAGCGCGAGATTCCCGAGCTCATTCTTACTAAAAACCTTGCAGGTATGGAAATCGATTCCCGCGCGGCACAGATCGCGGAGCTGGCGCTTGCTATGTGCGCCCGCGAGCACGACCGTCGCTTCTTTAGGCGTGGCGTTCGCGCCGACGTTACCGTGCTCTCGAGCATCCCGCTGGGGGAGGACGAGCTGCCGGGTAACAAGAAGCTCGCCGAGGAGCTGAGTCATTTGGGCGAGATTGGTTCGCTGCTCAATCCTTCAGAGGACGAGATCGACGAGCTCAAGGCTGCCGCCGCGAGTTGTTCCGATGACCTTTTTGCCGCTACGACCAAAACAAAGCTCGAAAGCGCTGCCGTCATCTGTGAAAAGCTGTCCCGTCGTTTTACCTGCACCGTTGCGAATCCTCCGTATATGGGCAGCAGCAGCTTTAATCCATTCATGAGCAAGTGGGTCAAGAGAAATTATCCCGACGTGAAGAGTGACCTGTTCTCTTCGTTCATCGTGCGCATTATGGACTTTGCTGGCGAGCACGGCGAAGTCGGAATGATGACTCCATTTGTTTGGATGTTTATCGGTAGCTACGAGAAGCTTCGAAATAGGCTTATCGATGACAAGACCCTAACCACGCTCATTCAGCTCGAGTATTCTGGCTTTGCAGGGGCAACCGTGCCCATCTGCACGTTTACCTATCACAACTCGCATATCGATGGTTATAAAGGCGGATACGTTCGTCTTGCCGATTTTACTGGCCCCGCGGTTCAGGCTCCCAAGGCGCTAGAGGCCATCCAGAACCCCGACTGCGGTTGGTTCTACCGTCGCGACGCCGACACCTTCAAACAAATCCCCGGCACCCCCATAGCCTACTGGGCCAGCGATGCCCTTCTGGATGCGTTTACGAATAAGGAAAAGCTTGGCTTGTTTGCCAAGCCGCAGGTCGGTTTGCAGACAAGTGATAACGATCGTTTTTTGCGCTATTGGTTTGAATGCTCTCTTGGGGACATGAGCGTCGCTTGTAACTCTGCTGAATCCAGTTTGAGCCTAGATGCAAAATGGTATCCGCACAATAAGGGTGGTTCCTTTAGGAAATGGTATGGCAACAGGGATCACGTTATTGAATATGCCAAGAATGGCCGCTCTCTTTCCGCGGCACCTGGCGCATCCAGGATAAAGGATTCAATTGCCTTCTTATCGTGCATCACGTATTCAAGAATTACGTCTGGACAGATTGCATTTAGAATGCAGCCTTCCGGGTCTTTGTTTGACTCTGCGGCCGTGGCTATGTTTCCTCCTGTCTGCGATATGAAGTACTTGCTTGGGTTGCTTAACTCATCCGTTATTGCAACGGCAACGTCCTTCCTTGTTCCCACGCTAAACGCCCAACCCGGTGATATCGCCAAGCTTCCCATCGCTATTGAGCCTGCTGAGCATGGGGCGGTTGATGGTTTGGTGGATTATTGTCTGGGCATTTCAAGGCTAGATTGCGACTCGTTTGAAACCTCTTGGGATTTCAAACGTCATCCGCTGTTGTAGGTGAGCGTTGTGGCTAAATCCTACAAACTTGTCGAAGAGACGAAACGAACTACAGCGGAGTGTGCTGAAAAGTGGAATGCCGATAAACGAGATGTTTCCGCCTGGTGTAGGGCTGATTTGATTTCTGGTGCGGTAAAAGAAACCTCCTTCCCATTCAGGTGGATCATCCCCTGTGATGCGAAGCGTCCTATAGATGCATACATCATTAGGGAGCTGCTGTGGCAGATTATCGAGCTTGAAAACAAGCGTATTTCCGAAATCGACGTTTCTGCTTGGGGTATTCCGGCAGTCGATGTTGCTGGGTGCATTCAGTCGTTGAAAGATGCCGATTATTTGGCGTTTTCACAAGAAAGCGTTGGCTTACAAATAACGAAAAAGGGCCTTGCTTTGATTGGCCGCGGTCAGCATGACAAGGCTTTAAAAGAGACGCCTACGGCGCTGAAGTGGACTGCCGATGCCGTGGGTATTATTGCCGGAAGCGCAATAGATCAAATTATCCAAAGATAAGCTGCTTCCGCAAGGAGGCTGTAGTTTCGAAAGGTAATAACCATGTCTAATTGTTGTATTTATGAACCTCAAAATTACGACCGACAGGCGGTTGATCGTTTTCTGCGTGGTGAGACTAGAGAAATATGCATTGAGCTGAAGTGCGTTGATCAGGAAAAGTCGGAGGACTTTGCGATTATGGATGCGATTTTGCAGCTCGATTTAATAAAGTGTAGGGAGCCACACATGTGTGACGTTCCCGCTCATGGTACCCCCTATTTTGATCCATCTGGTTTGGCGACGCTTTCATTTTTGATTACCGAGAATACAGTCGGTCCGCAGGATTATCACGCGATTTGTCGCTGTGGGAACGCTCGCGATCTGTTGGGGGGATCTCGATTGCTCCTTGTAATTTCGGAAGGGAGCGAATCTCGAGAAAGCGCATTTGAGTTTAGTCCAGCATTGGGAGTGTTTGGCAAATACGTGTGGCATGAAGTCGATTTGAAAGCTTCCATTGGATAGGAGAGCGATTTCATATCGCGCAATTAAGACGAATCAGCTGCTTTCGAGCGAGAGATGCACCGGCATCGCGCTGTGCATGGGGCTGAGCTTCGAGCCTGATTCCTTCACGGCGACCGATTAATTGAAAGACCATGGGAAACGGAAGGCGGCACAATGACAACGCTTTTGGCCGATAAATACGAAGCCCGCAAGGCCGAGGTCAATGCTCGCTTTGAGCAGCTTCGCGCTAACGAGGAAGAGCTCAACCGAATCTTTGCCAAGATCTACAACATGGAGGGGGAGGTGCCCATCGAGGTCGAGGATAAGTACGTCTCGGTGGCGTGCATCTTCGACACTGCTGACGAGATTCCCGAGAGCTATAAGGGCAACAAATACGTGCGCACCAAGCGCGACGAGATTACCTCGCTCATAAGCTATGCCGTGGGTTGCATGTTTGGCCGCTACTCGCTGGACGTGGATGGCTTGGTCCTGGCCGATCAGGGTGCCACGGTCGACGACTATCGGGCCAAGATGCCCGATCCCGCGCATGTGACCTTTATGCCCGATGCCGACAACGTGCTGCCCATTACCGACGACGAGTACTTTGACGACGACATCGTGCGCTACTTTATCGACTTTGTGCGCACCGTGTACGGCGAGGAGACGCTCGAGCAGAACCTGGCCTTTATTGCCGAGGCGCTCGGCGGCAAGGGCACCTCGCGCGAGGTCATCCGCACCTACTTTTTGAAGGACTTCTTTAAGGACCACTGCCAGACCTATAAGAAGCGCCCCATCTACTGGCTGTTCGACAGCGGCAAAAAGAACGGCTTCAAGTGCCTTGTTTACATGCATCGCTATCAGCCCGACCTGTTGGCTCGCATCCGAACCGACTATGTGCATGAGCAGCAGGAGCGCTATCGCTCGCAGATCGGCTATGCCAACGATGCCCTTGCCAGTGCTGAGCGTGGTGAGCGCGTGCGCTTGGATAAGCGTGTCAAAAAGCTCAATGACCAGCTTAAAGAGACCATCGGCTACGAGGAGAAGTTGCACCACTTGGCAGACCAGATGATTAAGATCGACCTGGATGACGGCGTCAAGGTCAACTACGCCAAGTTTCAGGATGTACTGGCAAAGATCAAGTAACTGCAGATACGGTAAGGATATTCATGCCCAAGATCGATGTAGAAGAACAGCTTAAGCTGCGGTTTTTGCAGCCGTTGTCCGCATGCATGCCCCGTCGTGTGGTGGTTTGGCACGATGCGGACGGCGAGTTTGCCCCTGAGTTTGAGCGATTGGCCGCCGAGGGTTTCGACGGCGCGGGGGCCGATGATAGCGTCATGCCCGCTCACGGGGACTTTGAGCGCCCGGTGCGGTTTGTTGAGGCTTGCGAGGGCCGCATGTTTGCGGTCAAGAAACTTATCAACCGCGATGACCTTGCGAGCGATATCTTGTTGTATCGTCGTTGCCCGCGCGGCAGGCTTGAGGGCGATTGGCTTGCCGATGTCGAGCTGTATGCCGATCAGTTCCAGGCTGACTATCTTTCGCTTTTGGCCGATCAGTTGGGTATCGAGAATATCGATGCCGTGCGCGAGAGTCTGCGCGAGCACAAGACGTTCTTTGATGCCAAGACCCGCTGCGCTAAGTTTGCCGCGTGTGTTCCGCATGCCGCGGGCGTATCCGATATCGAACTCGGCATTCTTACGGTGATATTTGGCGGTAAAGAGCTTGGCGACGCGCGACCCGCGTTTGTGCTGCGCGGCTGTATGACCACGCTGCTGCACGAGGGTCCCGAGGCGCTGGCCGAGTTGATGGGCAAGTACTGCGTGCGCGATGTGCTCTCTGCCTTTATGCTTCGCTGCTATGGATTTGAGGGGCCGCTGTATGAGCGCGACTCATTGCTTATGCTTTCATCCCATGTGCTCCTTACAGCGGCGTCTACCGCGCTTCCCGAGGGAGCGCTCAAGGGACTCGAAAGCTATGTGGCTCCCGCCTACGGCCCCTATTGCCTTGAGGCGGTGCGCACGTGGGACCAGGCCGCCGATACCCAGGCATCGAGCGAGGACCTATTTGAGATCTGTCGTTTGGTGGAGGATGCCCGCGGACTCTTTGTGCGGTTTGGGGCTCTGCCGATCGATGTGCTGGCCTCGCTTGATGTGTTCCCGTGCGTCAATGAGGCTGTGCTCTCGCAGTTGTTCAGCTCGTTTGCCCAGGGTGCAGACCGTGTTGAGGACGCACGCGCCTTTGCGGCGCGTCGCTGCGACCTAAGCTGGTACCGCCGTGTCGAGAGCTACTTTGGCTTGCTTGCCGCTGTGGCCGACATGTGCGCATTTAGGCAGGCACATGCGGGCGGGTTCCATCTGGCGCAACCCCAGCGGGTGTGGGATGCCTATACGTCCGATTGGTATTCCATGGATGCTGCCTATCGCCATATGTGCACCGCGTATTTGCGGACGCGCTCTGTCGAGTGCGATGTGCTCGAGGAGCCTGCCCGAGCCGTGGTGGACTGGGCGGAGAATCTCTACAGCAACTGGTTTTTGGCCGATGCCAATGCCTGCTGGACATCCGCTGCGCAAGGGGAGTGGGCCGATTGCGGCTACATCGATGGCCCTGCGCGGCAGGATGAATTCTACTGGCATGTGCTGCCCACCTTTGTGGGGTCTGCCAAAACGACGGTCGTTATCGTAAGCGACGCGCTGCGCTATGAGGTGGCCCGTGATGTCGCGGCGCTTCTCGAGCGCGAGCGCGGCGGCAACGTCAGGGTTTCTAGCATGCAGGCGGTCTTTCCCTCCATCACCGAGGTGGGCATGCCCGCGCTGCTGCCGCACCAAGCGCTTGAACTTGCAGCGGATGGCTCGTTTGTGTTGGCTGACGGCATGCCCACTGCGACGACTCCGCAGCGCGAGGCCGTACTTACCCACGTTGAGCCCACGGCCCGCGCTTTGCGCTCGAGCGCATACCTCAACATGGCGGGAACCGAGCGCAAAGCGCTGCTCAAAGATTCCAAGCTCGTTTATCTCTACCACAACAAGATCGATGCCACGGGCGAGAAGGCCGCTACGCAGGATGACGTTTTCGATGCCTGCGCGGACACCGTGGAGGAACTTGCCGCGTTGGCGCGCCGCGTGTGCACTGACGCCCCGGGCGCGCGTGTTGTTATAACGGCGGATCACGGCTTTATCTACACGCGTCGTGAGCTCAACGAGTGCCAGATGCTCGGCAAGCCAGACCTTCCCTTCCTTGACGCTCCCGTCATGCACGGCAAGCGTCATCTGGTGGTGCCCAACGAGGCCGTGGCCAAGCTTTCGGTAGAGGCATGCGGGGTGTTTGTTAATGTTGACATGGGACGTTTGGGTGCCGGTTTTGAGGGGTTTGCCCCGCGCGAGAACGTGCACTTCAAGCGTCCCGGCGGCACTAACAACTACGTCCACGGCGGCATGAGCCTGCAGGAGCTCTGCGTGCCCGTTATCGGATTTTGGCGTGCGCGCTCGGGTTCCAAGGACTTTGTCGATACGCGCGCAGCGACGCTGCGCGTGCTGAGTGAGGGACGTCGAGTGACCAACTCGCTCTTCTCGGTCAACTTGATCCAGGAAGAACCTGCCCAAGGTAAGGTCTTGCCGTGCGAGTACGAGCTGGTGTTTACCGATGCAAGTGGCAACGAGGTAAGCGATACGGTCAAGGCGCATGCCAACAAGACTTCTGTTAACTCGCAGGAGCGCGTGGTGCATGCCAAGTTTGCGTTGCATGCAGCGGATGGATTCTCGGCCAAGGGTCCGTACTATCTGGTCTGCCGCGAGCGCGAAACGGGCAAGATCGTTTGGCGCGAGACGTACACCATCGCTGTTTCGTTTGCCCCTGTTGCTGACTTTGGTTTTTAGGAGTGTGCCCTATGTTTGATAGCCATGACGACGATCTGTGGGAAGTTCCCTCGATTGATGTGAATGCGCCGGTGGAGGCTGTGCCCGCGGTGGAGGCTGTGCCTGTCCCAGAGGCCGTGGCTGCTGCGCCCGTCGAGGCTGTGGCGCCTGCCGAGGACGAGCCCTCGACCGATGACTATGTCCAGGCCGTGGCCGAGGCTCCCGAGGACGACGGTTACGACATGGATGGACTGGACGGCAAGCTGCTCGAGCACTTTGGTGGCAAAATCGTGCGCAAGGACCTCACGGCCCTTATGAAGCGTGGTGCCAACGTGCCCACCTTTGTGCTGGAGTACCTGCTGGGCATGTACTGCTCAACCGATGACGAGGACGCCGTGGCGGAGGGCCTGGAGCGCATCCGCAAGATCCTCACCGATAACTACGTGCGTCCCGACGAGTCCGAGCGCATCAAGTCCAAGATTCGCGAGCTGGGTCGCTTTACCATTATCGATAAGGTGACGGCCAAGCTCGACGAATACAAAGACATCTACGTGGCGTCGTTTGCCAATCTGACTATTGAGCCGTTTGTGATGCCGGCCGAGTACGTGCGTGACTATTCCAAGATTCTCCAGGGTGGTATTTGGTGCATTATGAGCATCGAGTACCGTCATCCCATGGAAGAGGAAGACGAGTTTGGCATGGAGGTCTTTGGCGACGATGCGCCGCGCCGCTCCAAGGCCAAGCGCAAAAAGCGCGGGCCCGAGGACTCTCCGTTTAGCGTGGCGTCGCTCACGCCTATCCAGATGCCCAACCTGGACCTGGAGGCCATGATCGACGAGCGCCAGTATTTCTCGCGCGACGAGTGGCTCAACATGCTGCTGCGCTCTGCCGGCTATGAGCCCAGCGAGCTTTCGGAGAAGGAGCGCCTGCACTTTATCGAGCGTATGGTGCCGCTGATCGAGCGCAACTACAACCTGTGCGAGCTTGGCCCCCGTGGCACCGGCAAGAGCCATATCTACAAAGAGGTTTCGCCCTACGCCATCTTGCTTTCGGGCGGGCAGACCACCACGGCCAACCTGTTCGGCCGTATGAACTCCATGCGCGCCGATCGCGTGGGCTTGGTGGGTCATTGGGATTGCGTGACGTTCGACGAGGTCGCCGGCATGCGCTTTAAGGACGCCAACGCCGTACAGATCATGAAGGACTATATGGCGAGTGGCAGCTACGCGCGCGGCCGCGACCAGATTAACGCCGATGCCTCCATGGTTTTTGAGGGCAACATCAACGACACCGTGCAAAACGTCCTTAAGACCGCGCACCTGTTTGATCCGTTCCCGCCGGAGTTTAACAACGATTCGGCCTTCTTCGACCGTATCCACTATTACCTGCCGGGCTGGGAGATTCCCAAGATGCGCTCGAGCCTGCTGACCGGGCATTACGGCTTAATCACCGACTGCCTGTCGGAGTTTTGCAAGGAGATGCGCCGCAAGGACTTCACGCATCATATCGACCGCTACTTCCGCTTTAACAGCGACTTTAACAAGCGTGACGAGATTGCCGTGCGCAAGTCCTTTAGCGGCCTGGCCAAGCTGCTGTTCCCTGACGAGGCTATGGACAAGGACGACGTCCGCTGGCTGCTGGACTACGCCATCGAGGGCCGTCGCCGTGTAAAGGAGCAGCTCAAGATTATGGCGGGCGTCGAGTTTATCGACGTCAGCCTGGGCTATATGGATGCCGACAATCCGCAGGACGTGCACGTGGTGCGCGTGCCGGAGCAGTCCGAGGATACGTTGATTCCCGATGGGCCGCTGCTGTCCGGTCACGTGTTTGGCGTGGGCAGGTCGCAGGGCGGCGAGGTTGCCGTGTACAAGCTGGAGAACAAGGCTGTCGCCGGCGAGTGCAAGTTTAAGCACGAGGGCGTTGCCTTTAACAAGCCGGTGCGCGATACGCTGGAGGCCGCGTTCGACAACTTTGTGAACCTGGCGAACCGTGTGGCGCCGGGCATGCACATTGGCTCAAAGGACTACCTGCTGTTCTATAACGACCTGCAGAGCAAGGGCCTGTCCGAGGAAGTCTCGCTTGCCGAGTTTGTGGGCCTGTGCTCCGCGGCGTGCAACCGTCCGGTGATGTCCGCGCTGGCGGTTCCGGGAATCTTGCGCATGTCGGGCTCTATGGACGAGATCCGCGGGCTCGAGGACATTATGCGCGTGGCCAAAAACGCCGGCGCCAAGCGCGTGATATTGCCGCTGAGCGCCATCGCGGGCCTGCAGAGCGTTTCGTCCGAGATTATCTCGGGGTTGAGCCCGGTGTTCTACATGGATGGCGACCCGGTCGATGCTGCGAAGAAGGCGCTGGATCTGTAGGAGTGCGGGCGTGCGGGCTTGCGTGCGCGAGGCGCTTGTCTTGTGCGCGTGGGCCCGCGGGCATGTTGGCACGTCACGCGTGAGGAGGCCTTGCCATGGCGGAAGAGCGTTCTGTTGGCGAGTTGCTCGACGAGCTGTTTGGCTTTGAGTCGGTAGCCAAGCGTCAGGCGGCGCTTGAGCAGTACGACCGCGGGGAGTTGGTGCGCAAGGCGCGCTCCCGCGAGCTGCTGGTCGTGATCGAGGGCGTCGAGTCTGCCGAGCGTGCTGCGCGTGAGTCTGCCGTGCAGGCCGTTGACGGGTATGTGCGCCGCGTTGAATTTGATTCTCTTGCGCGCGCTCGCAAGCAGGTAGGCGTTGTGGGCCCGTTGCAGATGGAGCGGCGCTATGCTGCCTTTTTGCGTATGGAGGACAAGGCCGAGCTGTTGGCCCGCTTGGAGCAGACGCTTGCGTTTATCGAGGTAAAGCTGCGTGCCAATACGGCGGACAGGGTTCGTGCGGCATACGATGCTGCGGGGGCTTTGGTGTTGCAGGGCGCGGCGCGTCTGAGTGACGTGCGCGTTGTGGATGCCGCACCCTTGGATGCCAATCTGCTATGCACGCAGTTGGAGCAACTGCGTTGTGCCGCCGACGCAACGGACCTTGCCGGCATGATCACGGCGACGTTTGAGTCCGAGCTGAGTGCGACCGGCCCGCAGGGTGTTGACGCGTTTGCGAGCGATGTGGCTGGCGATGTGGCGCTGGAGCGCGAGCTTACGAATGTGCGCGGTGCTGCGCAGCGAGCGCGTTTGGCAGCCCAAGCGTATCGGACCGAACGCGCTGCCCGCGTTGCAGGGAGCACGGTGGAGCCGGTATCGTTGCCGGTGTCTGCTTGCGTTGCGTGCGAGACGGGGTGCGATGCTGGGGAGCTTTCCGAGTTGCTCGCTCAGGTAAAGAAGTCGTTTGAGACCTATAGGCGCGTTGTTGCCGACGGCGGGTTGTTCTGTGCCTTTGGTGCCGGTTCGCCGCATGGGATTTGCCGCGGCAGTAGTTATTTCGACTACGATGATCGACTTGACGAAGACGTATTGGTGGGCGAGTACGACGGTACTACCAAGCACAATGTTCGGCGCGAAGTTACGATTCCCGAGCTTGTGGACGAGTCTTCGGCCGACGGCGGCGATTCGCTCGAGGTTGCCGTGGCGCGCATGCGTGAGTTTAACGGACGGCGCTATGATGGTGTGCTGGACGAGGATCCTGTGCGCCATGTGAATGCGTTTTGGTATGGACTCAAAAAGCTCAGCCAGTATTGCGAGGCCGCTGTGCGCGTGGACGAGCGTGCCTGGGATTGCTTTATCGATAAGGTTCAGTTTGCCTACGACGAGCCGGCGGGGCACTTGGCGGTGCAGATGGACGACAAGCAGGTTGCGGCTTTTGTCGCTGCCGTGGATGCGCTCGGCGCTGACGAGTAAGGGCCTGGCCTGATAGGAGGTTTCACCATGAAGATCGACATTGATGCTGACCAGCTGCGCGAGAGTCTGCTTGACCGTGTTGGGAGTGCAACCGGCGTGGGCTTTCCGGCCGCTATGCTCGACGTGGTAGATATCGAGGACGAGTCGCCCCAAGAGCTGCTAGCCCGAGCCGAGCGCGAAGGCCTCGACCTCCGCGACTTTGCTGTCGATGGCGACGCTGAATGATGGTCACCTTTGCTATTGACGAACATATGTTTGTATTTTATACTCATGCTTGAATATACGTCCAACTTCATGGTATAAATTAGGTGGTCATCTCTTAAGAGAGGGCTTCCAAGTGCCGGGGACGTTTTCCCCGGCTTTTTTATTAAGGATTGCCCATGCGAGAGCTGAGTATCTTTATTGATGAATCTGGAAGCGATGATCTTCGTGAAAAATACTATCTGGTTGCCTTTGTTTTTCATGAACAAGATACTCCCATCGCTGAGGGAATAGAGAAATATGAAAGGGCGGTAGCCGAAAGCGGATTGCCGCTTCTTCCGTTCCATGCTTCTCCTCTCATGAATGGAAAAGATCAGTTCAAGGACTTGGACATCAGTGAGAGAAAAAGGCTGTTTTCACTATTTCGAGTTATGTTTCGACATTTGCCCATCTCGTACAAGGTGTTTGTATTCAAGACGCATCGGTATCGAACTCTTAAACTGATCGCTGATGCGATGCGGCGTGAAATCATCGATTTCATATTCGATAATTTGAGTTGGTTTCAGCAGTTTGATGCTGTGAAGATTTACTACGACGGAGGACAGGGTTCGGTTTCGAGCGCGCTTCACAAGGCAATCGATTACGCTTTGGCTAAAAATGCAGTTATCTATAAGCCGACAACTTCATCGGATTACTATTTGGCTCAGGCCGCGGACTATGTCTGTACCATTGAGTTCACGAGTCTGAAATATCAGGCAAATAAGCAGACTAATACTGACCAGAAGTTTTTTGGTGGTAGTACTGCGTTTAAAAAAGGCTTACTAAAAGAAGTTAGAAAGAAGGCCGTCCCAAATTAGCTACCCCCGCCCGCTACGACGCCAGCGTGGCGATGACGGCTTCGTCGCCGGCGTGGACTTGGGTGTTGCCGTCGGGGATGATCGTTTGACCGTCGCGCTTGAGCATCACGACGATAAAGGGGTGCTTGCCTTGCGGCACGTCGCGCAGGCGCTGACCGGCCAGGCGTCCATGGGGCGTCACGGTGACCTCGCGCAGCGTAACCTCGGCACGCTCCTCAAACGTCGGCGCGGCCATAACCAGAAGGTCGCCTTCTTCGATCACGGTATCCCCGTTGGGCAGCACCGGGTGCGCACCGTCTCGAAGCACCAGGATGACGAGCATGTTCGTAGCGCTGCCAATATCGGCAAGCGAGCGCCCGGCAAACGGATGTCCAGCTCCCACCTTGAGCTTAACAAACGACATGCCGTCTTCGTCGCGGTAGTCGTTAAACGTGCGGCGCACGTCGCCTTCTGCGTCGATCATGTCGAGCTTTTTCGCCACCGCCGGCAGTAGCGAGCCCTGCACCACGATGCTCGATACGGCAATCACAAACACCAGGTCAAATAGGTCGTGACCGCCGGGAATACCGGTCACCACGGCAAAGAGGCTAAATACGACCGAAGCCGCGCCGCGCAGGCCCGCCCAGCTCACGAGTGCAACCTGGCGGGGGTTCGTCTTAAAGGGCGCCAGCAGCGCACCAACAGCGATGGGGCGGCTCACGAAGAGCATAAACGCCATGAGCGCCAGGCCCGGTAGCAGCATTTGCGGCAGGCGGGCGGGCGTCACGAGCAGGCCGAGCAAAAAGAAGATGGTCATCTCGGCCATTTCGGTGAGGGTATCGAAGAAGTGCGCCATCTCGACCTTGCCGGTGATGTCGCTGGCACCCAGCACGATGCCGGCCAGGTATACGGCCAAAAAGCCGTTGCCACCCAGATAACTCGGCAGCGCGTAGGCAACGATCGCCACGGCGAACAAAAAGATGGTCTGCGCGCCCTCGGCCGTTGCGCGTGCGCGCTCTATCAGGCGGCTGGATGCCCAGCCGATGGCAAGACCCAACCCCACGCCCAGGATGATCTGCTTGGCCAGCAGCATGGGGATGTCGATGTTGCCGCCGGCCGCGAGGGTCGCGAGCACCGCGGTGAGCATGTAGGCGACGGGGTCGTTTGAGCCCGATTCGACCTCGAGCAGCGAGTCGGTGCCGCCGCGCAGCGACAGGTTGTGCTCGCGCAGCACGCTAAAGACGCTCGCCGCATCGGTCGACGCCACGACTGAGCCCAGCAGCAGGCCGCCGATCCAGTCGAAGCCCAGTACAAAGTGCGCAAACGCACCCGTAATGCCAGCGGTGATGACGACACCGAGCGTGCTCAGCAGCACCGCGGGCGCGGCGACGGGTTTGGCACGGTCGATGTTGGTGTTAAAGCCGCCGTAGAACATGATGAACAGCAGCGCCGTGCTGCAGACGGTTTCGGTGAGCGCATAGTCGCTAAAGTCGATATGCGCCGGGCCGTTGACGCCCAGCAGCATGCCGAGCGCGATAAAGATGAGCAGGGTGGGGAAGGGGAGCTTTTTGCCGACGGGTTTGATGGTCAGACACAGAATAATGACGAGGCCGATAAAGAGAAGTATCTGGTTCATGGATGGTGTCCGCTCCTGGGTGGTTGGCGTGGCACGGTCAGTTATCTGCGTTTATTTGTACCCAAAGATGGTGGGTTTATGGGCTTGGATTGCGGGCGTGCGCATTTTCGACACGAGGCTGCGACGCGAGCGGCGCTGGTTGTGGCGCTGGGCTAGACGGCGTGGCGTGAGCGGTCCGGGTTGGCAGGCGTGCGCTGGCGACCGTTGACGGTATGCAACCCTTTCCAGCTTTATTGCAACGGAGTACAATGGATAACGTTTAAGTTCAACTTGAAGTTTTAGTTGCGGCTCCGGGCTTCGGTCGCAATGTAAAGGGAGGCGTTCCATGGCGACCTATGTGACATCCGATGCTCACGGGCACGTGCGTGCGCTTGACGAGGCCCTGTCCAAGATTTCGCTGGCGTCCGACGATACGCTGTACGTGCTGGGTGACATGATCGATCGCGGGCCCGATCCGGTTGGCGTTATTAAGCTCGTGCGCTCGCTACCCAACGCTCGCGTGCTCAAGGGCAATCACGAGCAGATCATGCTCGATGCCATCATTGGCCAGGATCCGCTCGATGCCGAGACCTGGGATATCAACGGCGGTTGGACTACCCGTCAGCAGCTCAACGACATGGAATTTGAGGCGTACGAGGGGCTCGTGCGTTGGATGGCGACGCTGCCGCTCTACGCGGTGGCCGAGACTGACGAGCGTCCGTACCTGCTGGTGCATGCCGGCATCCAGACCGAGGCGGCGCGCGCGTTTTTGCTTGAACATGGGGTTGATTGTGCCGATGGTGCCGGAGCGGTTGGCGCCGATCGCGAACTGCTGCAGCAGATGCTTGCGGTGCAGTCGTCCGATGACTTGCTGTGGATTCGTCACGGCTACTGGGATGCGCCGACAGGGCTGCTTTCTGCCGACGGCAAGGGCCCGGTCGTGGTGAGCGGCCACACGCCCACGGTGTCGCTCGGGCGTTATTGCGAGGTGGGCGGCCTGGCGGGGCTCGATGAGGAGTTGGGCCGCGGGCAGATCGTGCGCCTGGGCGGCGAGGACACCGCCGGCGTGCCCGATCGCATCGACATCGACTGCGCCGCTGCCACCGGATCGGAGTTTGGCCGCGTTGGGATCCTGCGCCTGGACGACGGGGTCGAGTTCTATGCGAATATCAACCCGGGCGAATAACCTTGTTCCGCCTTTCTACCGTAGCTAATTTGGGACGGGTCTTTTTTGACTACTTTCGGAGAGTAGCGCCTGCTTGCTCGGTAAGCGCTAGAAATGAGGAGCGTCTGCGTCCTCGGCAGCGCGAAAATGCTCGAAAAACCGTCGCAACGGAGTCAAACGACGTCGCGACGGTTCTTTTTTGGCTGCCCGCTGGCTAAGTGAGTAGGCTTTTTTGGAAATGCCGAGCAGCCGGCAAATTTGCCTCAACAAAACCGCAGGTCATTGACTTGTGTTTTGCCGGTGTGGTCAGGGATTCGGCAAAAGTCTACTCACTTAGTTCTGCGTGTCGCAAATCGTCCGCAACGAGACCCCAGCCGGGGTGATTCCATCGCAAATTCCGGTACCGGGGGCAGCTAATTAGGCGCCGTATGGGTTGCGGTCGCGTTCGATGCGTTGGCGGATGTGGGCGTACTCGATAATCAGTAGCACCAGGAGTAGGGCCATGATGGCTAGGTAGCTCACCACAGCACCCATCAGACCCAGCAGCTTAATCAGGATCACTGGCAGCACCACGCTTACGGCGAAGCAGATCAGGTAGATCTTGGTGACGTCGCCGGCGTGGCGCAACACCGTGATGATGGCGTAGATAAAGTCGATTGCAGCGGTGATGCCGCCGGCGACGACCATCAGCAGCGCCAGCGTGCGGTAGCGCTCAAAGCTAAGGCCGTACATAAAGCTCATGATAGGGATGCCGGGGCCTGCCATAAATGCGGCGCACGCTCCGGTAATGACCACAATCAGTGCCATAACGGCAACAATAATCAGGTCAAAGCGGCGACGCTTGCGCGGATTTGCCCAAATGCTCGACAGACGCAGGAGCTGCGGTTTATAGATAAATCCAATGCTCAACAAAATTGCCTGCGCCGGAAAAAACAGTGCATTAAAGTACAGCTGATACTTGTAGGCCAGCGTGCCCTCCATCACAAACTTGGGCATGCTCTCGATGAGATTGAACAGGAACAGTGCACCAAAGAGCGGGGCGCACTGGATAAACAGGTGGCCAGCCTCGCGCAGACTCATGCGGCGTGATTTTTCGGTTTCGAGCAGGGCGAGCGGGGCGGTGACCAGTACGAGCGAGGCAATCGCGGCGACACCCATGGCCATGGCGGCGATGGGCATACTGTGCGTGAGGAACAGTGCCACGCTAAAGATTGCGATGACGCCGATGGAACGCAGCGTTTGGCTCATGCCGGCCAAATAGAGCTTGTCGGCCTGCTGCAGGCGGCCCTCGTACACGTCGGCGATGCCGTCGATCACCTTATAGAGGTAGACGCCTAGGCCGATCGTGGCCATCTGCGCATCGTAGCCGCGGGCGCTGCTGTATACCAGGCCGCATGCCAGCGCGAGCGCTCCGCAGAGCCAGCGGTTGAGCTGGTAGGAGGCGAAGGAGGTTTTTTCGTCGATGTCCGAGACCTGAAAGTTGCGCACGCCGTAGTTGCACGCGATCATGATGAGCGTGCCGGTGACAAAGGCGATGGAGAACTTGCCAGCCTCCTCGGCGCCTACGAGTTGCGTCGACACAATGGTGAGCAGCGGAAACGCCATACCCCATACGGCGGTACCCAGGGTATTCCAAAGGTAGTCGCGACGGGTGGCGTGATCTTCGTACTCGGCTTCTTGCGTGGAGAAGCCGCCGCCGTAGACAGCGCCGAGCAGGCGGTTCCACCATGCGTTAACCATGCGGTGGATGGGGCCGGGTTGGCGATCGCGCTCGCGACGACGGCGTGTGGCCTGGCTGCTGTCGGGACCGCCGGCGTTACGCTGGCTTAGCTCTTGGATTCGTGCGAGCTCCTCGGCGGTGTGCGATGCGGGGAACAGGCCGTTCTCGATGCGTCCGCCCTGCCCGTGCGCCCCGTCCGATACGGTGGGGTCGGCGACGCCATTGCGGCGGGCGATGGCGCGGCGAATGCTATCGATGGGCGTGATGCTCAAAGCGGAGTCCTTTCTATTGCTGCGCTCTAGTATAGACGCGACGGTGTTCGTTCGTGTTTTTGAACAGGTTGTTCGATAATTGCGGCGGCGCCATTCAGTAGACGGCATTTGGGGACGTTCCTTATGTGCCGGCACTTTGGGAACGTCCCTAAGTGCTGGCATCCGGGGACGCTCCTTGGTTGTTGCCTGTTCAAGAGTGTCCCTAACGACTAGGCCGCTTGCGTGCGATTTTTGACCGTTGGGCGGGCGCTTCGCCGTTGCCGCAAAAACGTTTTTGCATATCGGGTACAACGGGCTTTACGTGAGTAAAGTGCGCGCCTCGTCCACGTGTCGCGCTTTTAAAGGAGGCCCCATGCCAGGTATTACCCCTGCAGAAGTTCTGTCCAACTTTGGCATTACGCTGGTCGAAGATCCCGCCGAGAACCAGCCCCGCCTGCTGGTCGACCTGCCGGCAGCCGAGCTCGTCGAGCACGCCATCCGTCGCAACGAAGGTCGTATGGCCTCCAACGGCGCGCTGGTGATCGAGACGGGGGAGCGCACTGGCCGCTCGCCTAATGACCGCTTTATCGTTGACACCCCCGATGTTCACGACAAGATTGCCTGGGGTGCCGTCAACCGCCCGCTATCTGTCGAGAGCTACGAGGCCATCAAGGCCGGCATCGTCGACTATCTCAACGAGCGCGACGTGTTCGTCACTCGCGGTATGGCCGGTGCCGACCGCAACCATACGCGTCGTCTGCTTGTCGCCTGCGAGCGTGCCAGCCAGGCGCTCTTTATTAAGCAGATGCTCGCCCGCCCGCTTGCCCGTGAAATCGCACGCACCGGCGAGCCGGACTTCTGTGTGCTCGCCGCGCCGGGCTACCAGTGCGATCCCGCCATCAAGGGCCTCAACTCCAGCGCCGCCGTGGTCATTAACTTCCAGGAGCGCGTGATTCTGGTCGCCGGCACCGGCTATTCCGGCGAGATCAAAAAGTCCATTTTCAGCGTCATGAATTACCTGCTGCCCGTCGAGGACGACGTGCTGCCCATGCACTGCTCGGCCAGTATGGATCCCGTCACGCACGAGACCGCCGTGTTCTTTGGCCTGTCCGGCACCGGCAAGACCACGCTTTCGGCCAATCCCACGCGCCTGCTGATCGGCGACGACGAGCACGGCTGGTCTGACATGGGCATCTTTAACATCGAGGGTGGCTGCTACGCCAAATGCGAGGGCCTGGACGCCTTCCACGAGCCCGAGATCTTCAACGCTGTCCGCTTTGGCGCGATCTGCGAAAACGTGGTGCTCGACGAGAACCGCAAGCCCAACTACGACGACATCTCGATCACGCACAACACGCGCGTGGCATACCCTGTGGAGCACATTCCCAACGCGTGGACCAAGGGCATGGGCACCACTCCAAGCGTCGTGCTGTTCCTGACCTGCGACGCCTTTGGCGTGTTGCCGCCCATCTCACGCCTGACGGCCGATGCCGCCATGTACCACTTCGTGACGGGCTTTACGGCCAAGATCCCCGGCACCGAGGTCGGCGTCACCGAGCCCACGCCCACGTTCTCTTCGCTGTTTGGCGAGCCGTTTATGCCGCTCGACCCCATGGTCTATGCCAAGATGCTCGGTGAGCGCATCGCCGACGGCCGCACGCGTGTGTACCTGGTCAACACCGGCTGGATTGGCGGCGGCTACGGCGTGGGCCATCGCATCGAGCTGGCCTACACGCGCTCGTTGGTCGCGCGCGCCCTCGACGGCACCATCGAGGATAGCGAGTTTGTGCACGACGACATCTTTAACGTCGACATTCCCACCACGTGCCACGGCGTGCCCGACGGCATCCTGGTGCCGCGCCAGTACTGGCAGAGCACCGCGCGCTACGACGAGGCCGCGCATAACTTGGCCGTGATGTTCGAGGAGAACTTCAAGAAGAAGTACTCGCACCTGCCTGAGTCCGTCAAGGCTGCCGGCCCGCACGCCCAAGTGCCCGCCGAGGCCCGTCATCGCGGCCGCGGTCTGCTGGGGCTCCGCCATTAGTGTCGCCTCAGACCCAAAACCACCACAAAGGGGACAGTGAACTGCGCCCCGAAACTTGGACTGAAT